>NZ_JANSIK010000001.1:0-7327 GCF_047462035.1 Synechococcus sp. R5-15
AACTTCCGCATTCCTCCCGACACTGACCCTACGGGTACAGTGCGGGGCTCCTGCGATTTCTAGCTGACGAACAGCTTTAAGTTGCATCGCTTCCTAACTTCCCTCTTCCCCTGGGAGTGGTCGCGGAAGCAGCGCGGAACGCTTGGGGAGTGTCCCAATCCAGTTTGGAATGGCTATGGCTTGCATGGCGAAGCCATACACTGTTGCCCAGGGCTGCAGCGATTGCATCCTGCTCGTTGCCAAACAGAATGGCAGTATCCCGCAAAGCTCTGATCTCTGACGCTGCGAAACTTCGGGTCTTTGCTCTCTCGAAAGGCCAACCCTGCCTCTTGAATGGCGTTCCGCTTGAGGTGGCAGGGATCCTCTTTCACCCACTGCGGCAGGTCAGTGCAGGATGATGTCCCCCAGCTTTCTGGCTGTTTTTGGAGCCCCCTGCTATCGCGAACGGCACAGCCGGTCTTTGTGGGCAACCACAAACGTATGCAAGCAGACACCAAAGTAATGGCCGGATTAGAGTCAGGCTCCTCTAGCGGGCCAGGTACCGTTCCAAGCGTCCCTGGAAAAATGACAAGATCAACGTCAGCAGCCAGTACCACAGCGCTGCCACCACCAAAGCCTCGAAGAAGTGCTGGCGCGGCAAACCTGCCTGTCGAGCCCGGCCCATCAACTCCTGCAAAGCAATGGCACTGGCCAGGGCAGTGTCTTTCTGCATGGCGATGAATTGATTGCCAATGTCGGGTAGGACAATTCGGAAAGCTTGCGGCAAAATGATGCACCACAGGGTTTGCCAGGGCTTAAGCCCCAGGGCATAGGCAGCTTCCCGCTGCCCGACGGGAATGGCTTGGATCCCGGCCCGGAAGATCTCGCTCATGTAGGCGCCATAGTTCAGGCTCAAGGCCAGCACTGCCGAAGTGAACGAGCCGAACACCAGGCCCAGTTGCGGCAAAGCCTGGTAGATAAACAAAAACTGCAGGAATAGAGGTGTGCCCCGCATCAGCGAGACATAGAGAGCAGAGAGGCTGCTTAGAGGGGCAATTTGGGAGAGCCCCGCCAGCGCCGACAAAAAGGCCAACGTGGTAGCGCAGAGGATGGAGACCAAGGACAGTTGAAAAGTAGTGCCCACCCCTTGCGAGATGAACCACCACCACTCTCGCACAAAGTTGCCGTTGAGACGCAAGGTACGGATGGGGATCCCGGCCAACTCCAACTGTACCCCGCTGAAGGTGAACAGCAACAACAACAGCCACAGAACCAACCACAACCCCTGTGCCACCGGGAACGGGATCCCTTTTCGAACCCGAGGCGGTGGGTAAATCGGCTGCTCCAGTGGGATAGAGTCTTTGCTCACTCAGCTTTTTTCGTCAGATCAACGCCGTAATACCGCTTTGAGAGAGCCGTCAGCGTGCCGTCGGCGTGCATGGATTCTAAAATTTCGTTGATTTTGGCTTGTAAGCTCTCAGAAGGGGCAGGGCTGGAGCGATCCAAGGCCACAGCCAAGGCTTCATAGTAGACTGGATTCCCCAGAGTTTTCAGGGGCAGCCCTTCCCGAATGGCATTTTCAACCGTCGGCAAAGCCGTCAAGACTGCATCCAAGCGGGTGCCATCCCCCAGTGCCAAGTCCTGCAGAGCCAGGCTATCGGTGTCGTAGATGCGAATGTCCACCCGCGGGGCTGGAACTTGGATGGTCTCTCCTTCCAGGGTGAGGTTGCCCTCCAGGTAAGCTTGGTAGGTGGTGGCGGTGCCCACCCCAACTCGCTTTCCTTCCAAAGCGGCGATATCGGTCAGGGTCGAGGCTTGGTGGACCACGAAGCTGGCGGGGGTGTAGTAGTAGGGAATGGTAAACAGCAGAGCTTTCTGGCGCTCGGCAGTCACGGTCATCGACCCGACATTGACATCCCAGCGGCCATTCCAAGATCCGGCGGTGATGACATCAAAGTTGATATCCAAAAACTCAGCCTTTACCCCCAAGCGCTTGGCGATCTCGCGCGCCACATCCACGTCAAATCCTTCCCAACTGCCGTCGGGATTGAGGTAGCTCTGAGGCCGGTAATTGGAGTCGGTGGAAATCCGGAGCACCCCCCGCTCTTGAACTTGAGCCAACAAATCGCTACCTTGGGCCAGCAGGGATCCCTGGTGTGTGCCTAGAGCCCAGCATCCGGCCAGGGTCAAGCAAAGGGCTTGTAGGGATCGGCGTCGAGAAACAGACATCGGCGAAACCTCAGATGAAGGTGAAGGGCAAACCCATTGGAATCCATCCAAGCTATCCAAGGCTGTCACAATTCCCGTTGCAAGGTAGTATCACCTGACACTGCCGCTTTGGGTGGCTATTCCCGACTGGGGCGAGCGGGTCGCAATTCTCCAAACATGCTCTAAAAAAGGCAAATCAACTGTCTCAGGATTGAGCTTATGAATCCCAATTGAGATTGAAATATCTCCTCCAGAAAGGCATCCCCTGAGACTTGCGATCAAGACTCGTGCTGTGTTGCCCGGGGGGGCAATCCGTATCCCTCTGTGGGCAACGGAGAATCGACGTTCTGGGTAGCAGAAAACATTTGGCTCGACCCAATGGATCCCCCTTAGCAATTGGGCGGAGAGGATGTCAATATCTTTGGAAGAGAACGGGGTTGAGGGTGGTTATGCAAGCGGTGATCTTGGCGGGTGGGAAAGGAACTCGCTTACGGCCTTTTACCTTTTTGCAGCCTAAGCCTTTGTTGCCCCTCCTGGATGTGCCCTTTTTGGAATGGCTGATCGGGCGCTGCCGCCGAGCCGGCCTGACAGATATTTTGCTCAGCGTGGGTTATCTGGGCCAACAAATTGAGGCTGCTCTGGGAGATGGCGCTGCTTTGGGGGTGAAGCTCCGCTACATTCCCGAAGAGACGCCTTTGGATACGGCAGGAGCTTTGGTGCTGGCTCAGCCCTATTTCACCGGGGATCCCTTGGTGGTTTTCAATGCCGACATCCTCACGGATCTGGATTTGCAGGCGTTGATGCAATGTCATGTGCAGAGCAAGGCCATGGCCACCCTCACCCTCGCCCGCGTGGAAGATATCACCGCCTATGGCCTGGTGGAAGTTGGGGAAGAGGGCCAGATCCAATCTTTTCGGGAAAAACCCACCCCTGCAGAAGCCCTCACCCTCACCACCGACACGATCAACGCCGGCACCTATGTCTTGGATCCGGCCATTTTTAAAGACTACCCCAGTGGGGATCCCCTCAGCTTTGAGCGGCGTGTCTTCCCCGATTTGCTCAGGCAAGGGCACCGGCTGCAAGCTTATCTCCACACAGGCTACTGGCGGGATCTGGGCACGCCGGCCAGCTATTACCACGGCCAACTGGACATTCTTCTGGGCCGAATGACGGATTTTCCCCTGGAAGATGTGCAGCAACAGGCGCCGGGGATATGGGTGCACAAAACGGCTGAGATCCATCCCAGCGCTCAACTGCACGCCCCCTGCTACATTGGCGCCCACACCCGGCTGGGATCCCAAGCTCAGATTCCAGCAGGCACCATCCTCGGCAGCCACAGCTGGGTAAATGGATCCCTGCAGCCGGGAGCCTACGGGCCGAGAGTCCTGGTAGTGTAGGTTAAGTGCAAGTTAAGTTCACGACCATCCAGGACAAAGCCATCAGCAAATGGAGCTACCACAAACCGGGGAACGCTGGGATCCCTACCTTGCCTCTGTGGCTGCTCGCTTTAATCGGGAGCTGGAAATTCAACTGGGTCGGCCAGGTTGGCAACTTCCCCCAGACCTGGAGCAACTGCCTTTTTGGCAAGCCCAGCAGCGGGATCACCTGCAAGAACGCCTCGGGATCCCCTTTTGGCAACTGCGTGCCCCCAAAAAACGGGAAGCCTGTTTGGATTTGGGCTGTGGGGTAAGCTTCCTGACCTATCCCTGGAACGATTGGCAAGCCTACTTTTACGGCCATGAGCTGAGCGGTGAGATTGTGCGCTTTATTCGCTCGCGGGCACCCCAGCTTAACTCCAAGCTGTTCAAGTCAATGCAACAGGGATCCGCCCACCATTTGGAAAACTACGAGTCGGAGCAATTTGATCTGGCCATTGCCACCGGATTTTTGTACTACTACCCGATTGAGTACTTCGACGCGGTTTGGGCAGAGTTGATGCGAGTGTTGCGACCGGCTGCACCTGTGATTATTGAAGTGGTCAATCCCGACTCGGTGTGGGCGGAACAATGGGGCCTCATCGAGCTATTCAAAGGCACCGAACCGACTTTCACCCCCCTAACGGAGTGGGAGCGGCGCATCGCAGCCTTGGGGGGCAAAATTCAGAAACAGGCCAGTGGCGAACTGTTCACCACCTATTGGATTCAGCGCAGACCGTGATCTGCTCACAACCGGGAAAGTATCGGAGCATTCGGAGTAGTGGGGTAACCTTTAAGGCTGGGTACTAAGATTAAAAATAAGATAAAGATTAAGATTAAGAAGTGTGATCCCGGACAGGGGATCCACCGCCATCCATGCAAGCTTCCTCTTCCACCTTCCTCTTGGTTGATGGCTACAACATCATCGGAGCTTGGCCCACCCTGAACCAGTTGGCGCGTCGCTCCCTGATGGAATTGGCCCGTCTGCGCTTGGTGGAATCTTTGGCCAACTATGTGGCCTTCCGGGGCTACCAGGCGACCGTGGTGTACGATGCCTACGCCCAACCCACTCCAGCCCGGCAAGAGCGCTCCCCTTCGGGTATCGAGATCCTGTATACCTCCTATGGCGAGACCGCCGACAGTTGTATTGAACGGCTGTGTGCCCAGTTGCAGAGGGATGGGTGTCGGGTACGGGTGGCTACCTCCGATCGTGTCCAGCAGTTGGTGATTGGCGGCTACAACGCCGAATGGGTCTCGGCAGAACAACTGTGGGATGAAGTGCAGCAGGCCCAGCAGCAGATCCGGCGCGTCCAACCAAAACGGCTATCGAGCAAGCGGGGCATTGATGCCTACTTGGATGCAGATACCCTCTCGCGCCTAAACCGCTGGCGGCTGTCCGGCCAAGATCCCATGCGCTAAATGCCATCGTAGGGAACGGTGGGAGCTCCATACCAAAGATGCTCTTCATCTGGCGAGGCAGTGGGCAACTGCTCCTGTGAAGGATCCGCCGGAGCCAGCTCCCGCTCATCCACCAACACCAGCACCCGCACAACTCGATTTTTGGGCAATTGTTCCTGCGCCTTCATGGGCAAAATCAGTTGACCTTGGCTGTCGGTACGGGCCCAGAACTCATGTGCTTTCATGCTGTTTCCCTGAGATGGCTAGGAATATACCAGCTTGCCCCAAGCTCTGCCTTCGGCGCAGTCAAAAAAAGACTCCGTCCTGCCGACGGGAACAGATGAGATCCCATCATTGAGACCGGGATCCCTGGGCCAAGCCGTGTTCTCGAAACCAAGCCTGCAACCGTTCCCAAGCGTCACCAGCCGCTTCTGGGCGATAGGTGGGGCGATAATCGGCAAAAAAGGCGTGGGGAGCATCCGGGTAGATGATCAACTGCGATGGATCTCCGCAAGCTTCCAGAGCTGACTTCATTTGCTCCACCGTTTCCAAGGGAATGCTGGTATCTGCACCACCATACAAACCCAACACAGGTGCCTTCAGGCTGGCTGCCACATCCAGCGGATGCCTTGGGGTTAAGAGTGTGGACTCTCCCACCAAACGACCGTACCAGGCAACACCCGCCTTCAAGCCGGGTCGGTGAGCCGCGTACAACCAAGTGATTCGACCACCCCAGCAAAAGCCAGTAATGCCCACCCGCTCTGGATCCGCACCTGAGTTGCCAATTGCCCAATCCACCGCCGCATCCAAATCCGACATCACCTGAGCATCGGGCACCTGGGAGACGATGGCGCGAATCTCCTCAAGGCTCTGCAGCTGAGAAACATCCCCCTGCCGGAAAAACAGCTCGGGAGCCACTGCCACATAGCCCAACTTCCCCAAGCGGCGACAAATGTCTTGAATGTGTTCGTGTACACCAAAGATCTCTTGCACCACCAAAACCAGTGGAAAAGGGCCAGAGCCGGTCGGCTTGGCACGATAGCCAGGGATCTCGCCATCTGGGGTGGGAATGGTGACGGGGCTGGCTTCCAATCCTTCGCTATCGGTGATGATGGTTTGGGCAAAGATCGGCTGTACTGCCGAGGCAAACCCAGCAGCGACGTTGGCCAGCTTCAACTGACGGCGCTTCCAGCTGCTGGAGGATCCCCCCTTGGGTTGCTCCGCATACATAGGCCCAATCCTCAAAAACACAAACCCCTCTTCTCAGGATAAACAATATTTTGTCTGTAAAGATTCTTTCTACTGACAGTCTCGATGCAAATCTTGCCTATCCTGTCTGAGATCTGCATCGTAGAGCTGTTAAGATCGGCTCGGCACAGCGATGCTGATCAACGGAAATGCAACTCAAGAGACAGTTAAAAATCAGTTAAAAACCGGAAATCTTTGGGTTAAGCATTTCAAGAAGCATCGATGCCATCTCGCACTTTGGAGCTTATTTGGCAGTTGCCGAAATTGTTGGATGATGGCAGCGTTGGGCAGAGCCAAAAAGACAAACTGAGCGTTTGGCAATAGCGGCAAAACGGCAATTGTACTGGTGCAGATGGCCTTGACAAGTGAGATAAGTTTGCTTCAACAAATCTCAAAAGCCGCTGGCAGGTAGTCAACCAAAGCATAGCTTACCCCTTCCCCAGAGGCCCGACGTTCTATCAGCGCAACATCAAAACGGCAGGACAACTCGGAGAGGTGGGGATGCTGGCTCAAGAAGGCTTGGGCAGCCCGGATCAAGCGTCGCTGCTTGGGGATCCCAACCGCCAAAAGCCCGCCTCGATCCCAGCTACCGGGGCTACGGGTTTTCACCTCTACGAAAATCAGCACATCAGCTTTGTGGGCAACCAGATCCAGCTCGCCCCAAGGGCAGCGCCACCGCTGGGCCAGGATCTGCCAGCCCTGCTGACAGAGATATTGCCGCACCCAGCCCTCGCCGACGTTGCCTGTATTCTGGAGGGAAGCCCTTCTGGGCAAGGGATCCATAAAAAAATCACCAGCGCCCGCCTCTAATGAGCAGAGCCATTGCCGTGATACTTGTCGGTGTCGTAAAAGCCGTTGCGGGTGCCGAAGTAGAAACTTGCCAGAGAGAGGACAAGAGCAACCCCCACCAAGACTAACTTTGCATCCACGTGGTTTTCCCCTGATTTTCTCCTCAACCGTGATCATAATAGCCTGCCGCTCCTTCACAATCCTCTGGTAAGCGATGCGCGGCAGTAAACTACCCGACCCTGACTGCTTCGCAGTACAGGGCGGGCTTTCGGTAGCCCTGCAGTTGGCAA
>NZ_JANSIK010000002.1:0-49069 GCF_047462035.1 Synechococcus sp. R5-15
GGCTTGCCAACTGCAGGGCTACCGAAAGCCCGCCCTGTACTGCGAAGCAGTCAGGGTCGGGTAGTTTACTTTGTGGCAAGTGCTTGGAGTTTAGGGCAAGGGATCCCAAGTATCCTGCCGCCGCAGGGTAGCTTGTCGCAGCCGAGCCAAGTTGGCCGATCCAGTGCAAAAGGCAACAATGCGCAGCTCCTCGATCACGGCGCGAAAGGTGTCCACCACTGCCTGCATCTGTCCTTGGGAGACGGCGTGTAAAGCGGGGGCGGCCATACCCACCACATCGGCTCCCAGACGGATAGCTTTGGCCGCGTCGATGCCATTGCGGATGCCGCCGCTGGCCACCAGGGGTAAGTCCGGCAGCAGGCGACGAATTTCCAGCAAGGACAAAGCCGTTGGGATCCCCCAGTCCCTAAAGCTGTGGGCAATGCGTTTTTTGAGAGCATCTGTTTGGCGATGGGCCTCCACCTCGCTCCAACTGGTGCCGCCCGCCCCCGCCACATCCAGGGCTGCCACGCCGCATTCGGCCAGCCGCTGGGCTACCTTAGCACTGAGGCCATTGCCCACTTCCTTCACCACCACGGGCACCGGCAACTGCGCCACCAACTGTTCGATGCGGCCATACAATCCACGCCAGTCGGGATCCCCTTGGGGTTGAACCGCCTCCTGGAGAGGATTGAGGTGCAGAATCAATGCATCCGCCTCGATCATCTCCACCGCCCGTCGCGCCTGCTCCAACCCATAGCCGTAGTTGAGCTGAACGGCACCCAGGTTGGCCAGCAGCAGAATATTCGGGGCCACTTGGCGCACCTGGTAAGTCCGGGCCAGCTCTGGATGTTCCAAAGCTGCCCGCTGGGATCCCACCCCCATGGCAATACCCAACTGTTGGGCAGCGGCGGCCAGTTGTCGGTTTAGCTCATGGGCAGCCTCTGTTCCCCCCGTCATGCTGCTGATGAGCAGGGGTGCCTGTAGGCGTTTTCCCAAGAATTCGCAGCTTAGGTCGATCTCCGGCAACAGCAGCTCCGGCAGCGCCACATGCTCAAAGAAAAACCGCTCAAACCCGGTGCGGATCCCTTTGGCAGCCACATCCTGCTGCAGAACAATGTCCAGGTGATCCTGTTTGCGCTCGGAAATGGGGGGGAGAGAATCGGCCATCGCGTCAGCAGTGCAGAGCCCTTTGGTCTTGGTAGAGATTGTCAGTCTATAACGCCGTGCGCTGCCAAAGGCGAACAGCATTGCCCGTTCGCGCTAGCGGGACGGAGTCCAAGGTGACTCGCTATCTACTGGGACAGCGGTGCGGTTCCCGTTAGGGTGCCGGAGGCATAGCACTGTCGCGGTAGCGGTGCGGAGCACTGTCGCGTCAGCGGTGCGGAGCACTATGATGTGGGCGGGATCCCAACCGAACAGCCATGCAACCCTTGCACATCTTGCTGGCAGAAGGCAACCCTCATCTGCGCAGCTTGCTGTGTTGGCATTTGCAACAGGCCGGACACCAAGTTTGGGAAGCAGAGACCCTTCGCCAAGCAAAGACTCTGCTGCAACACCAGCCCATTCACCTGCTGATTTTGGATGCGGAGCTGTCCAACCGCGGCGGGCTGCAATTGTGCCGGTGGGCCCATCGCCAGTACGATCTGCTGATTTTGCTACTCTCCCACCGGGGATCCGAAGCGGACATTATCGCCGGCCTAGAAGCAGGAGCGGACGATTACCTCACCAAGCCCTTTAGTATGCAACTGCTGGATGCCCACCTTCTAGCCTTGGCTCGGCGGCGACAGCGTCATATCCCCCCTACCTTTCTGCAGTACGGGGATCTCAAAATTGACCTGGTGCAACGGCGCGTCGCCTTGGCTGGGGAAGGGATCGACCTCACGCCTCAGGAGTTTAGCCTGCTGATGGTGCTGGTGCAGGCGGACGGGGATCCCGTCTCTCGTCTAGAGCTACTAGAGCGAGCATGGCCGGATTCCACCGATAACCCTCGCACCGTCGATACCCATATCCTCTCGTTGCGCAAAAAGCTGGAACAGGATCCGCGCCAGCCCAGCTTGATCCACACAGTGCGCAATGTCGGCTACTGCTTTGGCCTCAGCCCCCCGCTGCTTCAGGAACAGAAAACCGTTTCAGTGGCTGCAGGCGTTTCGGGATCTGGGCCTCAGCGGCAGCGTCGTGGAGTCGCAGCGTCAGGGGAGGCACCTGCAAATCAATCAATCAAATCCCGCTAGGCAGATTGCGCAGGATCCCAGTCGGGATCGCTCAGTTGCAGCAGAGACCGGCACACCCGCTGCTCCAGAGCCAGGTTGTGATGTTGGCGGCTGACCTGCAGAGCTGCTTGCAAATCCGAAAAAGCTGTCGCTTTATCCCCCATATTCCAGTAGGCCAGCCCTCGTCCGTACAAGCCATACTCGTCGGAGAGGTCAATCCGGTTCATATCCGCTTCCAGGCGAAAGGCCCGCTCGTAGTCGTCCAAAGCAGCTTTGATCTCCCCCAGCGCATAGAGAAGGTTGCCCCTGCTGTAGAGGACGTTGGGCTGTTGGGGTTCTCTTTCTAGGCTGCGGCTGAGGTCGGCAATGGCCTCGTCAAAGTGATCACCACAGGCATAAGCCACACCCCGCTGGTAGTAGTGGGCTGGGCTGGGATCCCAGTCAATAGCCTGCGACCAATCGGCCAAAGCCGCCTCCCATTCGCCCAGGTAGCTGTGTAAACGGGCCCGCTGGGAATAGGCAAGTGCTGAGGTGGGATCCAGGCGGATGGCTTCATCCAGGTGGGCTAGGGCCAAAGGCAGGGATCCCTGTTGCATGAGCAGGTTGGCCAAGCTGAGGTGGTGGGGGACATTGGGGTGTAGGCGCACCAGCTCAGCAAACTCCGCCGTTGCTCCCTGGAGATCCCCCTGAGATTGACGAATCAGCCCGCGGTAAAAATAGGGTTCTGGACGGCGTGGGGCCAACCGGGTCGCCTGGCCGAAATCCTCCAAGGCTTGGGGAACTTGGCCGAGGGCAAAGTAGGCTTCTCCCCGCAAAATGTAGGCGTTGGCCAGGCAGGGATCCCGTTGCAGAGCCAAGCTGAGCTGTTCAATAGCCCCCGGCAAATCCCGGTTCAGCCACCGTTCTCGACCACGGTTGTAGGCCAAGATGGCCGGACGGGTAAAGGCAGAGATGGCGGCTGCACCCACCAGGCCCATCACTGCCAAAAGACGATCCTGCCGCCAGCTGGCCATGCTCCCCAGCAACAGGGCAACCGCAATCAAAAGGCGCAAACCGGCAGAGTCGTGGGCTCTGAACATACTGCTCTGCACCGCTGTTACGAGCGTATCCTGTTTTTTTAATCTGCTCGCGAGCTTCTCTCTGATTCTGCCCGATTTGGCAGCGAAAAACGCCGAACAGCTCAAGCCCAAAAAGCTCCCGTAGCTCACTTGGATCAAGAGTAGAAAGGGGATCCCCGTGCTCCTCCCAACCCTTTAGCTTGTGGGGGTGTGGGGGTAGCTAAGCCCCGCACTGTACCCGTAGCGTCAGTGTCGGGATACAGATACCCCCACATGGTGTATGATGAGAGTAGTTGCACAAAACGGCTTTGCCGGAATCTGGTGCAGCTACGCGGTGGGACATCCCGTGTCTGCTCGCAGAGGGTTCTTGCGTAGGCTCCCCGATGAAGCGAGAAGCCCACACTGTACCCGTAGGGTCAGTGATGGGAGTATGTCACGCCCAGAGCATCAACCGCAGCTCATAGGGATCGTGCATATCGGGGTGAAAGGGCAGCAAGCGGATGGCTAACCCTTGCAAGCCGCTGGCCTCATAGCAAATCTGGCCGGAAAAGATGGCCCGATCCTCCAGCGTCTCCACATAGCGCAGGGAGATTGCCTGTCCTTTCTGAATCTGGCCATCATCCTTGACCGGCCCCTGATAAGCTTGCACAATCACATCCTGAGGTTGCAGGGATCCCAGCCGCACTTCCACCGTCACGGTGAGGGGATCCCTGGCCATCACCACTTGGTCATCCTGTGCCAAGGCAAGGCCGGCAGCGGCAGCTTTCTTCGGGGTTTCGATCTGGACGTTGAGAACCTGGATGTTGTACCAATGCTCCTGCAGGTGGTTTTGCCAACGAACGAACTGGCGGGCCGACTCGAAGTGGTCACGGCGCATGCGGTCGAAGTAGTTGCTGAGAGGAATGTAGGCTCGCTGGACGTACTCCAACACCATGCGCTGCGTGCTGAACTGGGGGCAATTGAGGCGAATCGCCTGCTTCATGCGCTGGATCCACTGATGGGGTAGGCCATCGCTGCCGCGCTGGTAGAAGAGAGGGGCAACCTCTTGTTCCAGCAGGTCGTAGAGGGCATTCGACTCCACCTCATCTTGATAGGCGCGATCCTCATACTCCTCACCGCGGCCAATGGGCCAGCCGGTCTGGTAATAGTCAGCCTCGTCCCACCAGCCGTCCAAAATACTGAGGTTCTGTCCACCGTTGGCTGCCGCCTTCATGCCACTGGTGCCGCTGGCCTCCCGGGGGCGCAAGGGGTTGTTCAGCCACACATCCACCCCGGCCACCATCAAGCTGGTGACATACATGTCGTAGTCCTCAATGAAAACCAAGCGCTGGCGAAACTCCGGCTGCCGCGACACCTGCACGATCTGGCGGATCAGCTCTTTGCCGGGTATGTCGCGGGGGTGGGCCTTGCCGGCAAAGATAAACTGCATCGGGTACTGAGGATGGTTGAGCAAAGCCTTGAGCCGTTCCAGGTTGTGGAACAAAAGGGTGGCCCGCTTGTAGGTGGCAAAGCGGCGGGCAAACCCAATGGTAAGCACCTCCGGGTTGAGGGCCTCAGAGGCCCGTTGGATCTCAGCCGCTGAGGCAGCCCGTTTCTGGAGCTGTTCCATCAAGCGCTCGCGGGTAAAGTTAATCAGGCGGGAGCGGCTGCGCTCGTGGGCCCGCCACAATTCCCCATCCGGAATCCGATCCACCTTTTGCCAGAGGGGATCCGAAGGAGGAGCCTCTGCCCAATCCGGCCCCAGGTAGCGGTCGTAGAGGGCTTGGTTCTCCTCCCCCACCCAGGTGCGGACATGTACCCCGTTGGTGATGGAAGTAATCGGCACTTCTTCCAGCGGGATCCCAGGCCACAGCCGGCTGAACATCTTGCGGGAAACCGCCCCATGCAGCTTGCTCACACCGTTCACAAAAGAGGCCATGTTGATGGCCAGCACCGCCATGCTGAAGGGAGATTGGAAGTCGCCGGTATTTTCCCGTCCCAAAGCCAAAAAGCGCTCCCGGCTCAGGCCCATCTGGCTGTAGTAGAAGCCGAGGTAGTAATCGATCTTGTCGGGCGGGAATAGGTCGATCCCGGCGGGCACCGGCGTGTGGGTGGTAAACATCTGGCTGGACTTGGCCACCTGCCAGGCCTCTTCAAAGCTCAGCCCCTGCTCCACCATCAACAGGCGAATCCGCTCTACTGCCAAAAAGGCCGAGTGCCCTTCGTTCATGTGGTAGACGGTGGGATGGATGCCAAGGGCGCGCAAAGCCCGCACGCCGCCGATCCCCAGCATGATCTCCTGGTGGATGCGCAGATCTTGGTCGCCACCGTACAGCTCATCGGTGATGTCTTGGTCGTACTGGCTGTTGGGCTCGATGTTGGTGTCCAGAAGATAGAGGGGCACCCTCCCCACCGTCACCTTCCAAATGCGGGCGAACACCTTGCGGTTGGGATAATCCACCTCAATGCGAATTTCGCGGCCCTCCGCATCTCTCTGCAGCTCCAGGGGCATGTTAAAGAAATCGTTAACTGGGTAGCGTTCCTGCTGCCAGCCGTCGGGGTTGAGGTACTGGCGGAAATACCCCTTTTGGTAGAGCAAGCCCACGCCCACCAAGGGCAAGCCCAGGTCGCTGGCCGCCTTGAGGTGATCCCCGGCCAAAACCCCCAAGCCGCCTGAGTAAATGGGCAGACAATCGGCCAAGCCAAACTCGGCCGAAAAATAGGCGTAGCACTCTCCTTCCACCGCTTGGGCCGAACGATACTTGCGGTACCAAGTGTCTTCCTGCAGATAGCTCTGCAGTTGTTGGCTGGCCCGTTCCAACTGGGCCAAAAAGCCGGGATCCTCCGCCAATTCATCCAGCCGTTCCTGCCGGATCCGACCCAGAAGAGCCACCGGGTTGTGGGCACAGGCATCCCACAGATCGGGATCCATGCGCCGGAATAGGCTGCGGGTTTCTACGTTCCAACTAAAATGCAGGTTGTAAGCCAACAAGCGCAGACTTTCCAGCGGAGTAGGCAGGTAGGGAGTGACCTTAAACGTGCGTAGCGGCTTCATAAAGACTGGGAGGAGCGTTGTTTCCACTGTCAGGCTACCTTGCCCTCAGCCTGAGGGCGTGGCTTTTTAACTTGAATGCCGATTTGTAATCCAGTGGATGCCGAGCTGTAATCCAACGGCTGCTCGAACTCCCTCAGGGCTCTATTTGGGATGGATCCGACTGCGCCCCTGGCCGATACGATCGCTGCCATTGCCACTGCGGTGGTGCCTGAACAGGGCAGCGTGGGGATTGTGCGCCTTTCCGGATCACGAGCCCTTCCCATTGTCCAAGCCATCTTTACCCCTGCCCGCCGCAACGCAGTCTGGGAGAGCCATCGGCTCCTCTACGGCTGGATCCACGATGAGAAAGGCCAAATCCTAGACGAAGCGCTGGCCGTTTGGATGCAGGCCCCCCGTTCTTACACCCGCGAAGATGTGACAGAGCTGCATTGCCACGGTGGCATCATGGTGGTTCAGGCCACGTTGCAACAATGCCTGCGGCAGGGGGCGCGGCTGGCTCAGCCGGGGGAGTTTAGCCTGCGCGCTTTTCTGAATGGCCGCATTGACCTCACCCAGGCCGAGAGTGTGGCCGATCTGGTGGCGGCCCGCTCCCCTCAGGCAGCCCGGATGGCCTTGGCGGGCTTACAGGGCAAGCTAGGGGGATCCATTCGCGCCCTGCGCCAGGAGCTGCTGGGTTTGTTGGCAGAAATTGAGGCTCGCCTCGACTTTGAAGAGGATCTGCCCCCCTTGGATGTTGCCGCTTGGCAGGCCCGGCTCCAAGCTATTCAAGCCCAGATGCAAGCCCTGCTGGCCACGGCAGAACGGGGACAACTGCTGCGCACCGGGGTGAAGGTGGCCATTGTCGGGAGGCCCAATGTGGGCAAGTCCAGCCTGCTCAATGCTTGGTCAGGACAGGATCGGGCCATCGTCACCGATCTGCCCGGCACCACCCGCGACGTGGTGGAATCCCACCTGGTGGTAAAAGGGATCCCCGTTCAACTGCTGGACACTGCCGGCATCCGCGCCACCGAAGATCCGGTGGAACGGCTGGGGGTGGAGCGCTCCCAACGCCTAGCCCAGGCTGCCGATGTGCTGGTGCTGGTCATCGACGCCCAAGCGGGCTGGACGGCTGCCGACGCTGCCATCTATGAGTCTGTCCGCCATCGCCCCCTCATCCTGGTGATCAACAAAACCGACCTCGCCCCGCCAGAGCGGATCCCCCTCCCCCCCGAAATTGCCCACCGCGTCCCCGCCGTTGCCGCCCAAGGGAAAGGGATCCCGGAGCTGGAAAGAGCCCTGGAGCAGCTCGTCACCCAGGGACGTCCCCAGCCCAATCTGGAGATAAGCCTGAACCAGCGGCAGGCTGCTGCCCTCCGACAAGCCCAAGCCAGCCTGGAACAGGTGGGGCAGGCCATCCAAGCTCAGCTCCCCCTGGACTTTTGGAGCATCGACCTACGGGGCGCCCTGCATGCCCTTGGCCAGATCACCGGCGAGGAGATCTCGGAATCAGTGCTGGATCAGATTTTCAGCCGCTTCTGCATTGGTAAGTAGCCCCCTAACTCATACTCATTTTGAGTTTGTGTTACTATGGGCTCAGTTGGGAAGCCGAAGCGGATCCCCGATAATGGAAACACAGTTAGGAGGTTGGCCATGGTTACCGCCGAGAAAACCCGTCTCTACCCCACCCAGATCGATTTGCCAGCAGAGGCTCGCGCGCAACTGGTGGAGCTGCTCAACCAGTCCTTGGCAGACACGTTGGATCTGAAGACGCAGGTGAAACAGGCCCACTGGAACGTTAAAGGCATGCACTTCATCGCCTTGCACGAGATGTTCGACACTTTTGCCAGCACCCTGGAAAACTACGTGGACATGCTGGCGGAACGGGTTACGGCGCTGGGGGGCATCGCCCGCGGCACGGCTCGCATCGTTGCCCAAACCTCCACCTTGCCGGAGTACGATCTGGCCGCTGAAGAGGGTCGGGATCACCTGCAGGCTTTGGCAGCCCGTTACGCTCAATATGCAGCTTCCGTCCGCCGCAACATTGACCGCACCACCGAACTGGGGGATGCCGACACAGCAGACCTGTTCACCGAGATCTCGCGCCAGATTGACAAAGATCTTTGGTTCATCGAGGCTCACCTGCAGGCGTGACGCCAGCGAGGCCAGTCACAGGCAAGTGGATCAAGCAAAATGGGCGTTAACGTTCCCCTCCTGTATTTGGTGGCTCTGGCCAGTATCCTCGGCGTGGCGGGCTTCTTTGTCCTGCGGGAGGTGCTGCGGGTACGGGCCCAGGAAAAGGTCATCCGTGAGCTGCAGCCCCGCCTGAGCAAAGGCAAGGGATCCCCGCAGGAGCACTACGAGTTGGGCAGCGTCTATTTGCAAAAAGGCCTCTACGACCAGGCGGTTGCCCAGCTTAAAAAAGCCCTAGAAGTGGCCGGGGAGAACATTCCCCCCGTCTGCAACGCCCTCGGTTTTGCCTACTTCAGCCAGGGGCAGTACGACTTGGCCATCCGTTACTACAAGGATGCCGTGGCTGCGGATCCCGGTTATGTAACTGCTTGGAACAATCTGGCCCATGCCTATGAGAAGAAAAATCTCTATGGCCCAAGCCTGGAAGCTTACGAAACTGCCCTGAAGTTGGATCCCCGAAATGCCATTGCCAAGCGGCGCTCGGAGTCTCTGCGCAAACGGTTGCAGCCCAGCCCCTGAGGATCCCATCTGCAATTTCATCCGCAGAAATACTCTTGACCGCAGCACAGTTGTCCATAGGAGTTGGCTCTAAAGACTCCATCCTGCCTGTGCAGGCACTTCCTTATCCTCTCAAAAGAAGATTGATAATACTGAAATCTTGAGCGCAAATGTAAGATCCGGTATCGTGTTGCCTGGGCTGGTATTATGTCTTAAATAAAACGAGAGGCCATTTCATGGATTCGCAATCGGTAGCACCTGTGGTTTTGGTGATCCTGGATGGCTGGGGTTATCGGGATGCTCTCGATGGCAACGCGGTGCTGGCTGCGGAAACCCCTGTCCTGGATAGCCTTTGGGCTGCCTATCCCCACACCCTGCTGCAAGCTTCGGGTCGGGCCGTGGGCCTGCCGGCAGGACAGATGGGCAACTCTGAAGTCGGGCACCTGACCTTGGGGGCAGGGCGGGTGGTGCCGCAGGAATTGGTGCGCATCAGCGACGCGATAGAGACAGGATCCCTCTTCCAGGATCCCTTGTTGATGCAAGTTTGTCGCCAGCTCAGAGAGCGAGGGGGCCGTTTTCACTTCGTTGGCCTTTGCTCCGAGGGGGGGGTTCACTCCCACATCGACCATCTCTATGGGTTGCTCAAGCTGGCGGCCCAGGCTGAGATTCCGGCCTATGTCCACGCCATCACCGATGGCCGCGACACCTTGCCCCGCGATGGTGCCAGGGTTCTGGCCGCCCTGGAAAAAGAGCTGCAATGGCTGGGCAATGGCGTCATCGCCACCCTGAGCGGACGCTACTACGCCATGGATCGGGATCGCCGTTGGGAGCGCACCCAAAAGGCCTACGAGATCATGACCCAAGACGGCCCTGGCCGTGGACAAAGCGCCGCGGAGGTGATGGAAGCTTTCTATGCCCAGGATCTCACAGACGAGTTCATCCCGCCCACCCGCCTGGCTCCGGGGGCTGTGCAGCCGGGAGATGCGGTGCTTTTCTTCAACTTCCGCCCAGATCGCGCCCGCCAACTTACCCAAGCCTTTGTCTGCCCAGACTTTTCGGGTTTTCAACGCCCCTTGCTGCCGGCTCTCACCTTCATCACCATGACTCAGTACGAGGCGGATCTGCCGGTGCAGGTGCTGTTCAAGCCCCAGAACCTGAATCACCTGCTGGGCCAAGTGGTGAGCGAGGCCGGCCTCAAGCAATTGCGCATTGCCGAGACGGAAAAATACGCCCATGTCACCTACTTCTTCAACGGCGGCATCGAGCAGCCCTTCCCCGGCGAAGATCGCATCCTGGTGCAAAGCCCGCTGGTGACCACCTACGACCAGGCGCCGGAGATGTCGGCAGTGGAAGTGACCGACAAGGCGATAGAGGCCATCGCCCGCCGCGAATACAGCCTGGTGGTGCTCAACTATGCCAATCCCGACATGGTGGGCCACACCGGCAACTACGAAGCCACCATCCGCGCTTTGGAGACGGTAGATCGCTGTTTGGGCAGGTTGCTGGCGGCAGTGGTGGATGCAGGAGGCACCACTTTGATCCTGGCGGATCACGGCAATGCCGAGCTGATGTGGGATGAGAACGGCAACCCCTGGACGGCCCACACCACCAACCCCGTTCCCTGCATTCTGGTGGAGGGGGAAAGGCGCAAAATCCCCGGCTGTGGCGGCGATGTCAAGTTGCGCTCCAACGGCACTTTGGCTGATGTGGCCCCCACCCTGCTGGAGATCTTGGGCCTGCCTCAGCCCCCCGAAATGACAGGACGTTCGCTTTTGCAGCCGGCAGAATACACCATCCTCCAGCGGCAACCCAGTCCTGTGGGGCGGTAGGTGCCAGGGATCCCTTACTCCGTCACTGGGATCCCTTCTTGGGCCAGCCATGCTGTTAGCTCTCCCCAGTTGCGATAGACAGCCAGAACCCGTGAGCGATCGGGGTGATAGGGGGCAGCCAAGCGCTCCAACTGCAAAAAGCGGGCCTGGGGAGGGATCACCGCCGCTTCGGGATCGGGGGGAGTGGGTCGGCGCAAGGAGCTGCTGTAGCCGCGGTAGATCAGCACCAGATCAGACTCTCCCTCGCTTTCCACCTCCACCCGCAGCACCTCCTGCGGGTGGTCTTGGCTGTAGCGCTCCAAGGCCAAGGGCCAAGGCAGGGCCCTCATGCTTCCAGTTCCCCCTTATCAGTTCCGGGTCGCAGCCGCCAGACAAAGTAGAGGCTGTAGAGCAGGTAGGCCACCAGCCCCCAGGCCCCCACGCTCCCCAGCAGCTCCGGCGATACATTGGGATGGAAGATCTCCCGAAACCCCAGCGGTGGCCCAAACCAAGCCCGGCACTCCTCCGGCAGAGAAGTGCGGAAAGCACAGGGCACAAAGGCCCCCGAAAAGAGGATCCCGGCCCCCATATAACCAGTCAGGCCCCACCGCCAGAGCAAAAAGGCTCGCGCCGCCCAGGTTCTCGACTGCTCGAGAGCAGCACTCCAGTCCCGCCAAAACCAAAGACAAACCAAGATCAACAGCCGCGCCATTGCTCCACTGAGAAAGCTGACGGGCAGGCCCCCAATCATCAGGTACACCGTCACCGCCAAGAGGCTCGATACCCGCCAATAAACGATCAATAGCTGAATCAAGGGCCGCAACCCCACCGCAAAAGCCCAAATCAGCAGCAGCAATGGCATCACCACCGTCAGCGCCACTGCCAAGCGGTAGTCCAGCCAGATTGCATCCACCAGCCAACTCTGGGGAGTCATCCTCACCCTCTGCCACTCCTGCCCCTTAGTATATGAAACCTGGGGGATCCAGGACGGGACACAGAGAGTTACGGAATGTTAACGCCTGCTGACCATCCCCAGCAAAACTTTACACCAGACAGCTTTCAGAAAGTTTTCCATTTTGCCGCTACCGATCCCCGAAAGTGGTAGATTCTTAGCTAGCTCCTCAGAGGAGTATCCCTGTCGTTCGGAAGGCCAGCTGCCTGTCTGAGCGACCAGCGGAGTCTCCTTCAGACCTTGGCCCAACTTAATCTCATTAAGTATTGTTACTTAATCGTGTTATCTTGGGTTAAGGTCAAACCTTGAGAGGCATGACCTCGAAACCATGGCCCGTTCTTCCAGACTCCTCTCTCACAGTTCTACCCGTTGGAAGGCGACCCAGTGGAAGCCCAGACCACTGCCTCCCTTGGAGAATGCACCTCCTTCTCCGAAGCGGGAGGAAGAGACAGGGGATCCAGTTGCGTCAGAGCCACCCCTTGCCCTGGGGAAGCCCGATTTGGCGAGGAAGGTGAAGGGTGGAGCTAGGGGGGCAGCAGTTGCTGGCAGCGGGAGCTATGAAGCGCTGCAGCTGTGGCTGGTGCTGGTTACCTTGGGGGTAAGTCTGGCCATTGCCGTGGGAGTGGCCCTGGTTTACTCTCTGGGGGTAGCTGCCAACTACTTGCTGGGGGCGGTTGTTGGCGTGGTTTATCTGCGAATGCTGGGCCGCGGCGTAGCGGAGCTGGGCAAAAGCCGCAACCGTTTGGGGGTGACGCGTTTGGCTCTGTTTGTCGGGCTGATCGTTTTAGCCACTCAGGTGAAGTCTTTACAGATATTGCCCATTTTCCTGGGGTTCATGACCTACAAGGTCACCCTGCTCATTCATCTTGTCCAGACCTTGACCCGTTCATCTTCTTCTGTGTGATGCCCATGAACCTGTCCTTCTCCTCTCCTCCTCTTTTGGCAGAACTCGAGGTCGGCCATCACCTTTACTGGCACCTGGGCAAATTCACGGTTCACGGGCAGGTTTTGATCGCCAGCTGGATCGCCATTGCCCTGATCTTGACGGTGGTTATCTTGGGCACCCGTCAACTGCAGCGGGAGCCGGCTGGTCTGCAAAACTTTGTCGAGTATGCCCTGGAATTTGTGCAGAGCATTGCCCGTGCCCAGATTGGCGAGAAAAACTTCCGGCCCTGGGTACCCTATGTCGGCACCTTGTTCCTGTTCATCTTCGTCTCCAACTGGATGGGCAACCTCTTCCCCTGGAAGTTAATTCCCCTGCCGGAAGGGGAGTTGGCCTCCCCCACCAACGACATCAACACCACTGCTGGGTTGGCGCTGCTCACCAGCATCATGTATTTCGTGGCCGGCATCAGCAAGCGGGGGCTGTCTTACTTCAAAAAATACATTGAGCCTACCCCGATTCTGCTGCCCATCAACGTTTTAGAAGATTTCACCAAGCCCCTTTCCCTGAGTTTCCGTCTGTTCGGCAACATCCTGGCCGAAGAGCTGGTGATAGCGGTGTTGGTGTTGCTGGTGCCTCTGTTTATCCCAGTGCCGGTGATGGTTCTGTTCCTGTTTACGGGGGCGATTCAGGCTTTGATCTTCTCAACCCTCTCGGCAGCTTACATTGGAGAGGCGCTGGAAGGTCATGGAGGAGGGGATCACCACGATTGAGCCCGCTGTTTGGCCGATCACCTTGGCCTTTTCACGGAGGATCATCTCAAGTGGGCCAGCGCAAGGGATCCCTTCTTTTGGTAAGGTTTGTTGGGGCTGACAGATTGGTTCTGAAAGCCGCCGACAAGGGAGTGATTTGAGGCTGTAGTGTATCAGACCCGATCACCTCTGAAGCTCAAGAGACGTTGTTGTTGTGTCAATCACCAAGGAGCATCTCACTATGGATCCGTTAACCTCTGCTGCTTCTGTTCTGGCTGCTGCTCTGGCCATTGGTCTGGGATCCCTGGGTCCTGGGATCGGACAGGGGAACGCCGCTGCTGCTGCGATGGAAGGGGTGGCCCGCCAACCTGAGGCGGAAGACAAGATCCGCGGCAACCTGCTGGTTAGCCTGGCCTTCATGGAAGCTCTGACCATCTACGGCTTGGTGGTGGCTTTGGTGCTCTTGTTTGCCAACCCCTTCGCCTAGTGTCCTACGGGGGCGGGCCGCAGCGATGGCCGAGGTGAGCCATATCCGCCCCCCAACCCGGCCTGACGGTAGACCTAAGTTTCTGTTGGGGTCATAACACCCATGCTCTTCCAAACTCTATTGGCTGTTGAAGCGGCTGAAAAAGGTGGTCTTTTCGATCTGGATGCCACCCTGCCCCTGATTGCCATTCAGTTTTTGCTGTTGGTGGCAGTGCTCAACTCCCTCTTCTATGAGCCGGTTACGCGGGCTATCGACAGCCGCAGCGACTACATCCGCACCACTCAAGCGGAAGCCCAAGAGCGGTTGGACAAGGCGGTGTCGTTGACCCGACAGTATGAGTCTGAGATCAGCCAGGCCCGCTTGCAAGCCCAGCAGGTGATCGCTGAGGCAGAGGCTGCAGCTGCTCGCATTCGTTCCGAGAAACTGGCTGCTGTGCAGGCAGAGATCCAGCAGAAGCTGGAGGCGGCGCGGCTACAGGTCGAGCAAGAGAAGCAGGCAGCCCTCGAACAGCTGCAGCAGCAGGTGGATGCCATTGCCGCCCAGATTACCCAGAAACTGTTGGGCAGTGCTCGTTAGATCGCTGGTTGGAAGTACTTTTGGAGGAGCTTGCGATGCCTGTGTGGAGTTGGGTGGCCGGTTGGATCTTGGCTGTGGCCGAGACCACGGAGCTACTCCCAGAAGCCAAGGCAGGAGAGGGGGATCTCTTGGCCAAGATTCTCGAGAGCAACCTGATCAACATCGCGATCATTCTCACCTTGCTGTTTATCTTGGGTCGCAAAGTGGTGGGAGAAGCCCTGGCCAAGCGGCGGGAGGGGATCCTAGAAGAACTGCGGCAGGCGGAGCAGCGCAAACAGGAAGCCATCGAGAAGCTGGCGGAGGAGCAGCAAAAGCTGGCCCAGGCTCAGCAGGAGGCTGAACGTATCCGCAAGCAGGCGGAAGCCAACGCCGAAGCCCGTCGGCAAGAGTTGTTGGAGCAGGCGGAGCGGGAAGTTGAGCGGCTGCGGGCCAATGCCGAGAAAGAGTTGTCTAGCGAGCAGGAGCGGGTTTTTCAGGAGTTGCGTCGGCAGATCGTTCGCCAAGCCTTGAGCAAGGTGGAGCAGGAGCTGCCGCAGCACCTCAACGAAGAGACCCACCGCAGCCTGATCGAGAAAGGGATCCAAATGATTGCCCGCTAACTCTCAAGGAGGAGAAAGGTATGATCAGCAGCACAATGGCTGAGAAGGTGGTGGATCCCTATGCCGAGGCTCTCATTGCCCTTGGATCTGGCCAGGGATTGCTGGACACTTTTGCCGCCGATATGCGCTTTATTGCCGAGGTTTTGCGGGCTACGCCGGAGCTGGGCCAGTTTCTCGCCAACCCGGTGATCAAGGCCGAGGCCAAAAAGAACCTGCTGCAGCAAGTATTTGCCGATCAGATCCACCCTCTGCTGCTGAATGCGCTGAAGTTGTTGACCGACCGCCGCCGTATCATGTTTCTCGGGGCCGTCTGCCGGCGCTTTTTGGATCTGCAGCGGAAGCTCCAGAACATCGTCCTGGCCGAAGTGACGACGGCGATACCCTTGACGGAAGCTCAGCAGCAGTCAATTCGCGAGCGGGTGATGGACTTCACGCGGGCCAGCGGCGTGGAGTTGCAAACTGCTCAGGATCCAGAGCTGCTGGGAGGGGTGGTCATCAAGATTGGATCCCAGGTGATCGACCTCAGCTTGCGTGGACAGTTGCGCCGGCTTGCCTTGCAGTTGGCCTAAGTTGGTTTTTGAGGATCCCTTCCCATTACTTGAGAGGACTGCTATGCCTACCATTCGCCCAGACGAGATTAGCACCATCATCAAACAGCAGATTGAGCAGTACAACCAGGAGATGCAGGTCTCCAATGTGGGGACAGTTCTGCAGGTGGGGGATGGCATTGCCCGCATCTACGGTTTGGATAAGGTGATGGCCAGCGAGCTGCTGGAATTTGAGGATGGCACCACCGGTATTGCCCTCAACCTGGAAGAAGACAACATCGGTGCCGTGCTGATCGGCTCCGGGCGGAATATCCAAGAGGGATCCACCGTCAAATCCACGGGCAAGATTGCCAGCATCCCGGTGGGGGAAGCCCTCTTGGGCCGCGTGGTGGATCCCCTGTGCAACCCCCTCGACGGCAAAGGCCCGATCCAGTGTACGGAGTCTCGCCTGATCGAATCTCCGGCACCTGGCATTGTCGATCGCCGCTCTGTGTACGAGCCCCTGCAAACCGGCATTACCGCCATCGATGCCCTGATCCCCATCGGGCGGGGGCAGCGGGAACTGATCATCGGCGACCGCCAAACCGGCAAGACCACCGTTGCTGTGGACACAATCCTGAACCAAAAAGGGCAGGATGTGATCTGCATTTACGTAGCCATTGGCCAGAAGCAGAGCACCATCGCCCAGGTGGTGGGCATCCTGACCGAGCGAGGGGCCATGGACTACAGCATTGTGGTGGCTGCCGGCGCCGATAGCCCGGCTCCGTTGCAGTGGCTGGCCCCCTATTGTGGTGCCACCATTGCCGAATACTTCATGTACCAGGGCAAACACACCCTGGTGGTCTATGACGATCTCTCCAAGCAGGCGGTGGCCTATCGGCAAATGTCACTGCTGCTGCGCCGTCCACCCGGTCGAGAAGCCTATCCTGGGGATGTGTTCTACCTGCACTCGCGGCTATTGGAGCGAGCCGCCAAGCTGAGCAGCCAACTGGGAGAGGGATCCATGACGGCACTGCCGATCGTGGAAACCCAGGCCAATGACGTGTCGGCCTACATTCCCACCAATGTTATCTCCATCACCGATGGGCAGATCTTCTTGGAATCGGATCTGTTCAACGCTGGCATCCGCCCGGCCATCAACGTCGGGATTTCCGTCAGCCGCGTCGGCTCGGCAGCTCAGACCAAGGCGATGAAAAAGGTGGCTGGCTCCATCAAGGTGGAACTGGCGCAATACCGCGATCTGGAGGCCTTTGCCCAATTTGCCTCTGACCTGGATGAGGCTACCCAAAAGCAGTTGGCCCGCGGCCAACGGCTGCAGGAGTTGCTGAAGCAGCCACAGTACTCTCCCCTGTCTCTGGATCAGCAGGTGGCCATTATCTATGCGGGGACGCGAGGCTATTTGGATGACATTCCGGTGGAGAAGGTCTCCAGCTTCAAACAGGGCCTTTTGGCTTACCTGGGCACCACCCATCCCAAGTATGGCGAGATCGTCCTCTCCACCAAGCAACTCACCGACGAGGCAGAAGAAATCTTGAAAACGGCCATCACAGAGTTCAAGCAGAGCTTCGTGGCCAAGGCAGCCTAGCCTGACGCGGATCCCTGTCAGCCACCGTTCGCGTTAGCAGGACGGAGTCCTTAAATAGAGGGAATAGGTTATGGCAAATCTCAAGCGTATCCGCGATCGCATCAAAGCGGTCAAAAACACCCGCAAAATCACCGAGGCCATGCGGCTGGTGGCAGCAGCCCGAGTGCGGCGCGCCCAAGAGCAAGTGATGGCCACCCGTCCCTTTGCCGACCGACTGGCCCAGGTTTTCTATCGGCTGCAAACTCGGCTGCGGCTGGAAGATGTCAACTTGCCTCTGCTGAAGCAGCGCCCCATCCAGACGGTGGGGCTGTTGGTGGTGGCCGGGGATCGGGGCTTGTGCGGAGCCTACAACGCCAACGTGATTAAGCGCACCGAGGAGCGGGTTCGCGAGCTGCAGGAGACAGGGCAGCAGGTGCAGCTTTACCTGGTGGGCCGCAAGGCGGTGCAGTATTTCCAGCGGCGCTCCGCTCCCATCGCCAAGACCTACGTGAATTTGTCGCAGATCCCCACGGCGGCTGAGGCTGCTCAGATTGGGGATCAGCTCCTCTCGGCCTTCTTGTCGGAGAAGGTGGACAAGGTAGAGCTGCTCTATACCCGCTTTGTCTCTTTGATCAGCTCCCGTCCGGTGGTGCAATCCCTGTTGCCCCTCGATCCGTCGCGGTTGGCCACTCAAGACGATGAAATTTTTCGTCTTTTGGTGCGGGGCGGAGAGTTTACTGTCGAGCGCAGCAAAGTCATCGCAGCGGTCTCGGCCCCACCTCAGGACATGATCTTTGAGCAGGATCCCGTGCAGATTTTGGATGCACTGCTGCCGCTGTACCTGAACAACCAGTTGCTACGGGCCTTGCAGGAGGCGGCGGCCAGCGAATTGGCAGCTCGCATGACGGCCATGAACAACGCCAGCGACAATGCCAGCGAGCTCATTCGCACGCTGGGTCTTGCCTACAACAAAGCTCGCCAGGCGGCTATTACCCAGGAGATCCTGGAGGTGGTGGCCGGAGCGGAGGCCTTGTAGGGTTCTCAAAGGAGATCCCCTGAGGAGCCGAGGTTGCGTTGCCGCGCCATCTGGGAGTTGAGCAGAACCACCGGCAAGATCCCCACCAAGACAATGGCCAAGGCCGGTGCCCCTGCTTCCGCCAGACGCTCATCGGCTGCCAAACGGTAGGTCTGCACCGCCAAGGTGTCGAAGTTGAAGGGCCGCAGCACCATCGTGGCCGGCAGCTCCTTCATCACATCCACAAATACCAGCAGCATAGCCCCCAAGAGGCCACCCCTCATCAAGGGCAAATGCACCTGCCACAGGGTGCCCAGGGATCCCTGTCCCAGGCTGCGGGCCGCTTCATCCAAACTGGGGGGAATGCGCAGCAGCGTGGCCTCAACGGTGGCCAAAGCCACGGCCAAAAACCGCACCAGGTAGCCGAACACCAAAGCCGTGAGGGTGCCACTGATCACCAGGCCGGGTGGCTGTTGCAGCACCACCTGCCGCAGGTAGCTCAGCAGTTGATCCAACCACCCTAGGGGAATCAGAACCCCCACTGCAATCACCACCCCAGGCAGCGCGTAGCCCAGAGAAGACAACTGCACCGCCAGCCGCAGGCCCCACGGGGATCCCGCCCGTCCTAGCCCCTGCATGCGCAGCCCGTAAAGCACCACCACCGACACGGAAACAGCAATGATAGCCGTGATGGTGGATAGCCAAAAGCTGTTCTGGGCGTAGCTCCAAAAGCGGCGACCCAACTCCCCCTGCCGCAGGGTCATGTGGAGCAGGATCAAGGCCGGCACGACGAAGCCCAGCCCAATCGGGATCCCACAGGCTAGCCAAGCCCCCACCGCCCGGATCCCTTGTAGGCGGTAACGGGTTGAGGTGGGTTTGAACCCTTGGCGATAGTAGCGCGCCCGCCGGCGGGAGACCTGCTCCATCGTTATCAGCAGCAACACCAGCAGCAACAGCAGCGCCGAAAGCTGAGCCGCCGCCACCGGATTGCCCAGGGCCGTCCAGGTGCGGTAGATGCCGGTTGTAAAGGTATCTACCCCGAAATAGCTGACGGTGCCGAAATCGTTGAGGGTTTCCATCAAGGCCAGCAGACAGCCGGCCACGATCCCCGGTCGGGCCAGCGGCAAAGCCACCTTGAAAAAGCTGGCCCAAGGCCCATAACCCAGGGAGCGACTCACCTCCAAACAGGCTACCGACTGTTCCTGAAAGGCCAACCGGGCCGAGAGATAAACATAGGGATAGAGGGTGAGGATCAGCAGCAGGATCGCCCCCCACAACGAGCGAATGTTAGGGAACCAGTAGTCGCCGATCCCCCAACCTGTTACCCGCCGCAGCCAGATCTGGAAACCGCCGGTTACCTGCAAAAAATCGGTGTAGGCGTAGGCCAACACATAGGTGGGGGCCGCCAGGGGCAGCACCAACATCCACTCCAGCCAGGCCCGCCCCCAAAACTGACACATGGTCACCAGCCAGGCAGTGCCACTGCCCACCAGGATGACCCCCGCCGCCACCCCAGCCATCATCACCAGGCTATTGCGCACATAAAGCCCCAAGACCGTATCGGCCAGGTGCTCCCAAACCTGCCGCTCGTCCGCAAAAAGGCTGAGCAACACCGTAAGGACAGGAACGAGAATGAGACCGCTGAGGGTCAGAGTCAGAAGCGCCCAGCCGTTCAGAGGAAAGAAGCCACTTCCCGGCAGAGATTTGCTCAACAACTTCAACCTCATCTCTTTGTCCATCTCAACAGGCGGGAGCTACCTCTTGAGCAACTCCTGGGGAAGAAAAGGGGATCCTCCAGGGATCCCCAACCAAGTTTTCTCTCAAAACAAGCTCTTGGGCAGCTTAACGAAATAAACGATGTTCTCGTCTTGCTTGTTACCAAGGTAAGGCATAGTTTTTTCTTGAGCCGCGCCCTTTTCCGAGACGATGCCAAAGTCGTCGTCGTTAACTATCGCTAGGGTAGTTGAGTTGAGAATGGCCAACCCCTCGGGCTTGTCGTGGGGATAATTGGGGATCGACATAATGTCAAATACTTCTTCTTTGGAAACGGGCTTGATCCCCGCTGCAATGATTTCCTCTTGGGTTAACTGCTCCAGAGTCTTGCCGTTAACCAGCAGGCCATTTGGACCAGGATCAAAGACATCCGTGGCAGCGGCAGTATCGATTTTGTAGATCTTCTTCGTAACCTCTTTGTCCTCTCCCGGTGTTTTGCCATCCCGTTCGAGAACCAGGAAGGTTGTGTCGGTAATGGCGACAATTTCGCTAACAGCGGTGCCAGTTCCCTCTAAAGGATAGAGGTATTCTTTGAACTTGCCCGTGGCCAGTTCATAGAAGAGTATCCTGCAAACAGTTGCGGTCTTTTGAACATCTTTGTTGGGGTTCAAAAGCGGAGACTGCATGATGCCGACCAAGTATTTCTGATCGGGCGTCAGAGTTAGCCCCTCCATGCCGCGATTGGGGCGCCGATTTTTGTAAACTTCTGGAAGCTTTTTGCCGCCAACTCCACTTCCAAAAGGATTTAGCCACTCGATGGCCTTGCCATTGGAATCAAAATGGATCAAGTGAGGTCCGTATTCGTCGGCAACCCAAAAGCTTCCATCTTTGGCCACCGCGATCCCCTCTGGATCGATACCTTTGGGATCCGGCGCAAGCTGCTTGCCGCTGAGATCGTAGGCATTCTCTCCCGTTCCCCCCGAGCCAGATGGATTGGGGATCCCGGTGAGATTTTTGCCTGTCTCGTCTTGCAGCAGGATGACCCTGTCCAACTTGAAGCCCTTGCCGTCCAAAGACAATCTGGCAACTTGAGGGGTAAAGTCTGGCTTAGGGAAAATCTTGTCGTTTGACTCAGCTCCATCAATATTGGGACCGCGATCGGTGAGCACATAAAAATATTGGCCATCAAAGGCAAGGCCAGAGCCAAACCCACCATTGTAGATTTTGACGCCGTTTTCTGTGGTCAAAAGCAGATCCCGCTTTGGAACAGGAGCCTTTTCGGGAAGGTTTTCAATTGCCTTTGCCGGGCTATTGGTGTAGAAAGAAGTTAAAGAAAGCAGGAGCAAGAACAAGCTTGCTGTTCGCAGTTGTTTCATTTGGCAAACCTCCAGAAGCTTTTGAAAAAGAAAGACAGGACGCCTGAGCGGCCTCGAACGGAAGCAACGCCGTCCTAGAGTATCGACGCTTGGCCAAGAACCGTCAAGCTGCTTAACGTTCACGGCGTCAAGCAATGAAAGGCTGCACTCAGGGCCTGTCCTGGAGGCCTGATCTACTTCCAACCGGCCCGATCCATTACCTTTAGGGCATCAGGGGTGACGCGGCCAATGCTGGCGGCGTTGATCGTATCTTCCTTAAAGGTGCCAAAGCTGGCCACCACCGA
This sequence comes from Synechococcus sp. R5-15, assembly GCF_047462035.1. NCBI lineage: Bacteria > Bacillati > Cyanobacteriota > Cyanophyceae > Synechococcales > Synechococcaceae > Synechococcus > Synechococcus sp. R5-15. Next base: position 21,509 of record NZ_JANSIK010000002.1, read on the forward strand.
GTCGATCTCAGCCCCGGGCAGTACCGGGTACTCATTGTTGCTCTGGGCAAAAATGGCCTGCGCCTCTGGCCCGGAGAGAAACTCCAAAAATTGGATGGCCGCGTCTTTGTTGGGAGCTGTTTTCAGAATGCCGGCCCCGCTGATGTTGACGTGGGTGCCGCGATCCTGCTGGTTGGGGAAGAAGACGCCGATTTTCTCGGCTACGGCGCGCTCTTCTGGATTGTCGGATTTGATCAAACGCGGCAAATAGTAGGTGTTGGCCAAAGCCACGTCTCCCACCCCGGCGGCCACGGCCTTGATCTGATCCGTGTCTCCCCCTTCCGGCGGACGGGCAAAGTTGGCCACCAAGCCCCGGGCCCATTGCTCCGTTTCCGGGATCCCGTGGGCCAAGATGATCGAAGCCGTCAAGGATTGGCTGTAAACGTTGCTGGAGGAGCGGGTGAGCACCTTGCCCCGCCACTTGGGGTTGGCCAGATCTTCGTAGGTAGACAGCTCGTTGGGATCCACCTTGTCTTTGTTGTACATGATCACCCGCGCCCGCTTGGTGAGGCCAAACCAGTACCCCTCTGGATCCCGCAGAGACTCGGGAATATTTTTGGAGAGCGTCTCCGACTGGATGGGCTGAAACAGGCCCTCGTTCTGAGCCCGCCACAGCCGGGCAATATCCACCGTCATGAAGATGTCGGCGGGGCTGTTGGATCCCTCGCTGCGGATGCGCTGGACGATCTCATCGGCGTTGCCCTGCACCCAATTCACGGTAATGCCCGTTTTCTGCTTGAAAAGTTCGTACAATTTCTCGTCTGTGCCGTAGTGCCGCGAGGTGTAGAGGTTCACTTCCCGATTGGCGCCATGGGCCGGACGCAGAAGAGACCCTGCTGCCAGAGCCGCAGAACCTAGCGTGGCTCCACTGACAAATTGCCGTCGCGATAAGCGCATACCCAACTCCTAAGTTCAAAAACATCTCAAGAGACACAGCTCCACCGGCCAGGCTCTCTCTGAGAAAGCACCGGAAAGCCAAGCCCAAAGGACAAAGACAGTCCCCGCAAGCCTCACTCTGTTGGCTCTTATCTTGGGCCAACCTTATTGAGACTTTTATTCAAGAACTTTGCCTTGAGGAAATGATAGGAGATCTCAAGTACCAGGTCAAGCTCTTGGGAGTTGTTCTCACTTCTCACCCTTTGGGATGAAACTGGGTGGCTTCCCCTTGTCCTCGACAGCGCCTGAGATGGCCAGCAACGCAGCCGGTCTTGTTGAGCAACGGGTCTCTACCCAGGGCTTTGCGGTCAGCGGTATTGACAGCACTCGCGAAAGCTGAAGAGGCTTCGGGTATAAAGGGAGCAGGGTAGATGACAGAGCTATGGTGAGCTCCCTTTCGAGATCGTCTCATGCACAGGTGCAAGAGAATAGCAGGGATCCGGGCGTCTCTATCCTTGTCTGCGGCTACAACGACTTAGTGGAGCTCACTCTCCAGGCCCTAGAGGCTTTTGGACAGCGGGCTGTGGTGGTGGCTCCCGGCCCACGGCCCTATCCGAAAGAGGACTGGGAATACCTGCAGGGGGATCCGCGACAGCCGGAGGTGTTACGGCAAGCTGGGATCGAGCGGGTCAAGGTGGCGCTGCTGCTGGAGGACGATGACCAAGCCAACTTTGAGCTGGCTTTGCTGATTCGAGATCTCAATCCACAGGTGCGTGTCGTCTCCCGTCTGTTCAACCACAGCCTTGCCCGCTATCTCGACTCGGCTTTGCCGCAGCATTTTTCCCTATCGGTGGCGGCTTTGGCTGCCCCGGCTTTTGCCCTTAAGGCTGTTTCCGACGAATTTGTTGGCTACTTTGAGCTGCCCCAGCTGGAAGCCCAGCCGGCCACGCTTCCGCCAGAGCTGGCAGATCCGGCTTACTTTGTCTCAGACCGAGAGACCACCCTCTGGAACGTGGTAGAGCTGACCATCGGATACAACTCCCGCCTGCTGCATATGCCCCTCTCGGAGCTGGAGGAAACTTTTGGGGCGCGGGTGCTGTTTCATTACCCGGTGGATGGGCTTTCTAACTTTTCCAAACAGCGAGTTTTCGACGACTTTGACCACGAGGCAGAGCTGCTGGAGGGGGATCGCGTTTTGGTCATTTGCGATCCCAGAGCCTACCTGCAACTGTTGGAACGCAACGGGCGACGGGGCTCCTCACGGGCACAGCGCTGGGCCAGCGGCCAGATGCAGGACAAGCGACAACAACGGCAAGGCAGGTCGTTGGGGCGGGGATCCCTTGGGTCTTGGCTGCGCAGAGGAGTGCAGGGACTCCTACAGGTCAAGCCCATCGTGCGCACCCTCACCTTCACCTTGGGGGCCATGCTGGTGCTGGGGGTGATCAACTTCAGGATGATCGGCAAACCCCTCATCGATGGGCTTTTGCTGACGATCGTGGTGCTGACAGGGGGCTACGGGGATATTGAGGCTTTTCAACAGCCGGAAACACCGCTGGGGGTGAAGGTGCTGGCGGTGATGATGACCTTGGTGGGGGCTGCCCTGGTGGGGTTGATTTACGGCTTGGTGACCGACAAATTGGTGAGCAGTCGCTTTGGCTTGGGCCAGGCTGCCCGTATGCCCAAAGAGGATCATGTGGTGATCGCAGGGTTGGGGCGGCTGAGCTATTTGGTGCTGCAGTTGTTGCGGCAGATGGGCTACGAGGTGGTGGTGGTGGATCCCAATAGCGAGAACCCTCTCTTGGAGGCAGCGGAACGGGAGGGAGCGGTGGTGGTTCGTGGGGATTATGCCCTGGCAAGCACGCTGCAGCAGGCTCGCATTCAAGGCAGCCGCTGCCTGATCTGCACCACCCCTGACGATCTCACCAACCTGGAGACGGCCCTGACGGCCCACAGCCTGCAACCGGGGATCCGCACCATTTTGCGGGTTACCGATCCCGAATTGGCGGCTCGCATGCAGCGCCACATGCAGACGCTGGGGATCAGCTACAGCGCTACCGGGTTGGGGGCACGGGCTTTTGCCACAGCAGCACTGGTGGGATCCGTCTACGGCACCCTGGCTTGGCAGGGGGAAACTCTGCTGGTGACGCTGCTGGAGGTCTCTGCCGATTGCCACTACCTGGGGCTATCCTTGCGCCAACTGGCCCAGGACTATGACCTGGTGATCTTGCTGCATCGCTCCCGACCGGGGAAACCCTGTGTTTTTCCCAAGATCTGGCAAAAAGAGGGCAAGACCCTGTTGAAAGAAGGCGATCAACTCTATGTGATGGGAACGGTGGAATCCCTGATTCGCTTAACCCAAGGACGGCCTCTTCCCCCAGAGCTGTATCAGGTGCGCCTCCTAGAGTATCGCAACCCCTATTTTGAAGAGGAGATCCTCTCGGCTTTATCGTTCTACGCACGCCTGCCCAAAACGGCCCTGAAACCCCTATTGGGCTGTCTGCCGGCGGTGGTGAGCCCACCCCTTCCCCGCGACAAGGCAATCAAGTTAGCCCGCCAACTGCGCAAGATGAGCACTGAAGTGCAGGTGTTTGCCCAGGCGCAGCCTGCCCATTGGATCCCTGCAGCCATGAACGAAAACAGCGAGAGTAATCTGAATTGATTTGGACACTGTTCTGTTTATTGGTCTATTCTGCACTCCGTAGTCCAAAACATCTCGTTATGGGCAGTTGGACATTCAGGAGATAGGCTTTTCGGCTGCAAGTCGCACAAAGCGATTTTGGTTGTAGAGCTGCTGAGCCACCACTGCGAAACCCACCTTCTCCAGCAACCACACCAGGTCTTCGGCGCTGAAGCGATTGTGCTCGTAGAAGTGGGTAAACTGATCCAGCAGTGTTTCCAAAGGGGTATCGGGCTGGAAGAGTTGGGCCTCTGTATCGGCATCGAAGTAGAGGCTGAGCGGGGCGCGCACCCAATCCACCAGCAAAAATCGCCCCCCCGGCTTGAGTAGACGCAACACCTCCTGCAACAAGCGCAAGGGCTGCACCATCTCGTGCAACACCACCACTGCCTGAGCTGCATCGATGCTGTTGGCCGCAAGCGGCAAGTGAGGGTCGTGCAGGTCGGCCTGCAGCAGCTGGATTCCAGGGATCCCTTTCAAATCTGCCGCCGCTCGCTCCAACATGTAGGGCATCACATCCACCCCGATGAAGTGTCCCCCGGGATAGCGTTGCGCCCACTGACCCAGAGCAAACCCCGGCCCGGTTCCCAGATCCAACAAGCGCGGTGCAGGAGGCAGACAGGGCTCGATGTGCATCTGCCAGAACTGCCAAAACGCCTCGTTAAAGCGCCCAGGAGCTGTTGCCAGCATGCGCTCGCAGAAGCTGGGGCCACGGTGGTGCTGGTAGAGAAGCTGAAAGGTATCGAGGCCGGTCTGGGGCATGGCTGAAGATTGTTGAGAAAATTGCTAGAGGGATCACCAGAATTCGCTGATGGGCTGAAAAGAGCATCGGGGGATCCCCAAAAGTAAGGCCTAATGTCGGCCTAACGAGCCGTGGGAGCGCTGGAAAAGTTGGCAATGCCGGTCTCCAGGTCGCTAAAGCAGGTCAATACCTTTTCCATAGAGGTGAGGTTGAGGACGAGGGCCACATTTTCCGGCACGCAACAGAGGCTGAGGTTGCCCCCAGCAGCACGGCACTTGCGCAAAGCAGAGATCAACACCCCCAGCCCAGAGCTGTCCATAAAAGTGACCGACGACATATCGATCAACATATTGGTGTAACCGAAATCTATAACTTGCTGGAGCAACTGCCGAGCTTCTGAAGCAGCCTTGGCATCAAAACGACCCTCCAGCGGCACAATCGCCAGTTTTTGCCCTTGTGGAGTCTCAGCAGTACGGATGCGCAGCTTGAAATCCATCGTTTCCAGTGAAGACCTCATGCCCCACCTTAACACCATCCGCTACCGCCCACCAGGAAATCTTGTGAAGATCCCCAGGGACAGCGCAGCTCCCTCCAAAAACATCTGCCCTCTCGTCCCCAGCTCCTCTCCCAACAAGCCAGAGGGAAGCCGTGTAAACCCATGAAGTAAGAGCCGCCCCAGAGCTTAGCAGGAACTCCATCCCCCGCAGGGAAGGGATCCGGCCTCGGCCACAAATTCCGCATCTTAGGCGGATCTACCTACAGCATAGGTTGCAGGGTTAAAGCCTCCGAGTCTATGGAGGGAAGGGACACATGCAAACGGGGGCGGTGCATGGAGAGCAACTGGGCCAGGCGCTTGCGCAACTCGGTGCGGGGCACAATCGCGTCGATGAGCCCTTGGGCCAGCAAATATTCGGCGGTTTGGAAGCCTTCGGGAAGCTTGCCCTTGCCAATGGTTTGCTCGATTACATTCGGCCCGGCAAACCCCACCTGCGCGCCCGGCTCGGCCAGGATCAAATCTCCCAGCATGGCAAAGCTGGCAGTTACCCCGCCATAGGTGGGATGGGTGAGCACGGAGATGAACAATTGTCTGGCGTCGCGGTGCCTTTGTAGGGCGGCTGAGGTCTTGGCCATCTGCATCAGGCTGAGGATCCCTTCCTGCATGCGGGCCCCCCCCGAAGCCGAAAAGAGAATCAAGGGCAGGTGATCGCAGGTGGCCCGTTCCGTGAGGCGGGCGATCTTCTCGCCTACCACCGAGCCCATGCTGCCGCCCATGAAGCGAAAGTCCATCACTCCAATCGCCACCGGGATCCCTTCCAGACTCCCCAGCCCTGTGGCGATGGCATCCTTGAGCTGAGTGCGCTCCTGATAAGAGGCCAGGCGCTCGGAGTAGGGCTTTTGGTCGAAAAAGTGCAGGGGATCCGTGGGAGCCAGGTGTTCGTCCAGGGGCTGCCAGGATCCGGGATCCAAAAGCTGTTCCAGACGCTCTGGGGCTGTAATGCGGTGGTGATGCCCACAGCTGGGGCAAACTTGCCAGTTTTGCTGCAGATCCTTGGTGTAGGTCAGGGTGTCACAGGCAGGACACTTTTGCCAGAGGCCATCGGCAATTTCTCTCACCTGACGCTCTTTGTCGAAGGGGCTGCTACCTGTCAGGTTTAGAGAGGTTTGTCTGCGCCGTTCCGCAAACCAATCCAGTAAAGACATAGCCGTTGAAACACCTTTTATGGCCAGGGATGTTGAGAGCCCTGCCGGTGAGCTGCGAAACACATCTCAACGTTCTCAAGCTATCAAAGAATCGCCCGACTGAAAATAGAGACAACAGCAAGCGATGGAGACTCGGTGGCAGGTGCTGACCACAGGGGATGGATCCCTGACCTTTTTCTCGGAAGAGTTTGGACAGGCTTTTCACAACGTCAGTGGTGCCGCCCAGGAGGCTTTGGAGAAGTTTGTCCGCCCTTGTCGGCTGGATCGGCTGCCGTTGGAACGGGATCCCGCCCAGCCCATTCGCCTTTTGGATATTTGCTTTGGCCTGGGCTACAACTCCGGCCTTGCCCTAGAAACCATTTGGCAAATCCGGCCCGATTGTCTTGTGGAGGTAATCGGCCTGGAGCGATCCCCGGAAGTACCCCGGCAAGCTTGGCAGGCGGGGGTGGGATCCGACTGGAGCTTTGGGCAAGAATGGCAACACTGGATTGAACAGGGATCCTGGCAATCGCAGCGCTGGCGCGGAACCTTGCTGTGGGGCGATGCCCGCCAAACTCTAATGCAGGTGCCGTTGGGATGGGCAGATGCGGTGTTTTTGGATCCCTTCTCCCCTTCGGTTTGCCCAGAGCTGTGGACGGTGGATTTCCTGCGGGCCGTGGCTGAACGGATGCGACCAACCGGCATTTTGGCCACCTATTCCTGTGCAGCGGCGGTGCGAGCGGCTCTGTTGGAAGCAGGGCTTTTCATCGGCTCTACCCCCCCGGTAGGTCGTCCTTGGCCGGGGACAGTGGCCTCGCCCCAACCTGACCACCTGCCGCCTCTTTCCCCCATGGAGTGGGAGCACCTGAAAACTCGCGCTGCCGTGCCCTACCGGGATCCCACCTTGAAAGGAGATAGAGCGCAAATCCGTCTGCAACGCCAACGGGAACAGCAGGGATCCCCTTTGGAGCCCACTTCTGCTTGGAAACGCCGCTGGCCTGTGCAAGCCTAGAGAGTGGCGTTGCCGGAGTTCAGATCTGGACAACTTTTCCCAGGATTGCTGCCCGAGTGTATCCAAGACACCTGCGCTATTCCCGTACCCTTACGCAGGCCATCATTTCTTGACAAAGTTAAGCTGAGATGAAACTTCTCTGCTGTCAACTGCCATGTCTTCTGAGGAGTCCCTCCCGCTGACGCGAGCAACCTCTGCCGGTACGCTGATCGCCCTCTGTGCTGAACAGCACCGCGTCATCCTGCAGTTTTTGACTCGCCTGTCTCGAGCGCCGGAGTTGGATCTGGAGCAGCGACGCCTCTGTGTACAAAGGTTGCGACAGCGCCTCTCCCGCCACATTCAACTGGAGCGCCATGTTCTCTACCCCCTGCTCAGGTCGGCTCTCCAGGGGGATCCCCACCTTAGCGACCAAATTGAGCGGCTGGAGCAACATCTGCGGGATCAGATTCCAGAGCTGACGCGCTTTTTGCACCAATCAGAGCGCACCCCGCAGCAGGTGGATCCTTCTGCTGCCCTTCACTTCTATCGGCAATTGCGGGCTCAGTTTGATCAGGAGGAGAAAATCTTGCATCCCCTCTTTGCCCAGCATGTTTCTCCCGAAGCAGAGCAGCAGCAGTTGCGTCTGTTCCGCAAACGCCTGCAAGCCAGCGCTGCTTCCAATCGCTCTGCACATAGCCGTCGCGTTGCTTTGAATGAGCTGGAACGGCAGGCGATAACCCGCCCTGTCTTGCCCAACGAGCGTCTCTGGTCGCTGCAGGGCAACACTGTGCAAATGTCCGCTCCCTAGTCGACGACGGTCTTGTTGTTGGAGGCTAGTGGTGGTATTTTTGCTGCAATCGGCTCCCTGACCCCAAAACCATGCAGCCCTGGGATCCCGAAACCTACGTCGATCAAATGGCCCAACTGCTGCAACTGCCCCTGCATCCTGAACACCGAGCAGGGGTGATCGAAAATTTTGCCCGCTTTCTGCCCATTGCTCAACAGGTGCTGGAGTTCCCGTTGCCGCCGATAGTTGAGCCAGATCCCACCTTTGACCCTCAGCCATGACCGGGGATCCCCACCTTCTCGGCAGCGCTGACGCGTTCTCTATTGCCAGGGCTGTCCGCCAGGGATCCGTGAGCGCCCAAGCGGTGGTGGCCGCCTGTCTGGAGCGGATTCGCCGGCGGGATCCCCAGCTCAATGCCTTTACAGCTGTCTTGGAGGAATCGGCCTTACAAGCGGCGGAGCAGGTGGATCGACAGGTGGCTCAAGGGATCCCTGTAGGCCCGTTGGCAGGGGTGCCTTTTGCCGTCAAGAACTTGTTTGACGTGGCCGGCCTCACCACCCTGGCTGGCTCGGCGATCAACCGCGAGAATCCCCCGGCCATTCAAGATGCAACGGTGGTGGCTCGTCTCAAGCAGGCAGGGGCAATCTTGGTGGGCACCCTCAACATGGACGAGTACGCCTACGGCTTCGTCACCGAAAACAGCCACTACGGCCCCACCCACAACCCCCACGATCTCAGCCGCAGTGCGGGGGGATCCTCCGGCGGCTCGGCAGCAGCGGTGGCAGGAGGTTTGGTGCCCCTTGCCCTGGGCAGCGACACCAACGGCTCGATTCGGGTACCGGCCTCTTTGTGTGGCGTCTACGGCCTCAAGCCCACCTATGGCCGTCTGTCGCGGGCAGGGGTGGCTCTGTTTGCCGCCAGCTTCGACCACGTGGGCCCCTTGGCCCGTTCGGTGGCCGATATTGCCCTCAGCTTCGATGTTATGCAAGGGCCGGATCCCCAAGATCCCGTCTGTACCCGGCGTCCTGTAGATCCCACCTTTGGGCAATTGGGGCAGGGGATCGAGGGCTTGCGCATCGCGGTGGCGGATGATTACTTTGCCCGAGGGGCAGAGCCCCCCATCTTGGCCGGGGTAGAAAAGGTGGCCCAAGCCTTGGGGGTCGGCCAGACTGTGCGGATCCCGGAAGCCCAGCGCGCCCGTGCCGCCGCCTTCCTGATCACGGCTGCTGAGGGAGCCAACCTGCACTTGCCCAACCTGCGAACTCGCCCCCACGACTTTGACCCGGCCACCCGGGATCGCTTTTTGGCCGGAGCCCTGTTGCCTGCCAGTTGGATCTTGCAGGCGCAGCGCTTTCGCCGCTGGTATCGCCAGCAGGTGCAGACCATTTTTCAGGAGATCGATCTGTTCATCGCCCCCACCACCCCCTGCTTTGCCCCCTTGCTCGGCCAAGAGAAGATGGTGATCGATGGGGTAGAGGTTCTCACTCGGCCCAACCTCGGCCTCTACACTCAGCCCCTCTCGTTTATCGGCCTGCCGGTGCTTTCAGTGCCGTTGCGCGAGAGCGGATCCCTGCCCTTTGGCGTACAACTGGTGGCCGCCCCCTATCAAGAAGCCAAACTGCTGCGGGCAGCCGCCTATTTGGAGAAGCTAGGGATCCCCAATGCCCAGCCGGTCTGAGCCATGAAGAGCCCTGCTTTTGCAGCGTATCTAGCGTTAGGACTCGCGGGCATCCTCTTGTAGACACTAAATGTGTAGATAAACATTTTGCGGTCAAGAGAATGATTGCCTTGGGGGAGAAGCTCTAGTCTCCGTATGGCCCGTGGGCAATGTCTGAAGCTGGATTTGGGCAGACTCTTTGGCCTTGGCTCGCAAGAGAGATCGAGGCACTGGATATTAAAGTAAAATTAAGCCCCCAGTTGTTGTATCAAATGCCTCCTTCTCCAGGCTTGGCCAATAGAATGAACAGCATAAAATAGACACGGCACCCCCACCTGGACTCTATAACCCTATGGATCATCCTGATTCTGTGGCTCGGCGCTACATGAAACTGTGCGAGGCCTATCTCTCTCTCAACGAAGCCTTCGACAAATTGGATCAGTCCCACAGCCACCTACAGCGCCACTTCAAACGACTCCTTGGCTATTTCAGTGCTGCCCAACAAGCTCTGGTTCAACTGCCGCTCTTGCAACAGCGGATTGAGCAGAGCGACCGCTGGATGAACTCCTTGCGAGAAGAACTGCAAGCCAAAGAAGCCCGGCTTGGCGAGCTAATCGCCAACTACGATCAAGTCTGTGGCGAGCTGGACTCCACCAAAGCAGAACTGTTGAGCGCTCAAGCGCTGATTGAGAAACTTGAAGCGGAAAATGCTCAGGTTTTGGAACGCTTGAGTCGGCTTACCAACGTGGAAGAGGAAATGGCAAACTTGGCGGAACAGCTAGCCCAAGCGAACGAAGCTCGTCAGCAGATGGAAGTTCGAAATCGCGAGCTAGAGCGAGCTTTGGGAGACCGGGATCAGCACATTTACAGCCTGCAGGAGCGATTGGCCCAATTGGAGCAAGAGATGGCCTTCTTGAAAGCTCAGCGGGATGAGGCCCAGCAAGCTGCACAACTGGCTGTATCTCGCGCTGAGCAGGCGGAAGCTAGGCTGAAGGTGCAAACCGAACAAGTTCAGACTTTGCAAAATAAGCTCCATCAAGCCGAGGAGCAGCTGGCCATGGTAACCCTGAACGAGCTGGAGCTCCTGCTCAGCCATAACTCGATGAACCTCTTGCGAGAAGCGGGGCAGGCTGCAGAAGTAGATGCCCAGGTGCTGGCAACCGTACCGACCTCTCTGGCCGAGGCGGAACACATTCTGCTGGAGATCGACCAGTTCATTCAGTTCATTTTGGCCTGCTCGGAGCCCATGAAGTCGCAGGCTGCGTGACATACTCCCGACGCTGTAGCTAGCTTCCCGCAGGGTTGCTACGCACACAGCGCGGGCTTCTCAGTGACCCCTGCTATCGCTTCAGACATTTCCTGAGCTTAAGGACTACGTCCCGCTGACGCGAAAAGGACGGGATGCCCCACCGCCCTGTAGAGTAGTGCGTAGTGACTAGTCACTAGTCACTAGCCTTTTTATTGCTTCATGGAGTGGGGTGACGGCTTCGGTTTTGCGTGGGTATGTTGACCCTGCGCATACAGCGCGGGGCTTCTCGGCGGTTTAGCTAAAATAGGCTAGAGAGCAGCTGCAAGACTCCGCAGGGTTGCAAAGCAACACCCCAATGGGGAGATGCCCATCTTCTCATCACCAGAACAAACTCTACCCTGCATCCTTTGAGCGGGCCAACCCAACTGAAGCTGACAACTTGAGCGCATGAAAGCCGTAGTCATGAGTGTGCCCGGCGGGCCAGAGGTTCTGCAGCTCCGAGAAGTACCTGAGCCCCAAATTCGCGGCGAGCGGGAGCTGCGCATCCGTCTGAGGGCAGCCGGCGTCAACCCCATCGACACCAAACTGCGGCAACGGGGCACCTTCTATCCAGAGGAGATGCCCGCCATTTTGGGGTGTGACGGTGCCGGCGTTGTGGAAGCCGTGGGATCCGGAGTTAGGCACTTTACAGTGGGAGACGAGGTGTACTTCTGCCACGGGGGTCTGGGCAGGCAGGCGGGGAATTACGCCGAGCTGATCGTGGTGGACGAGCGTTTTGTGGCTCCCAAGCCCAGAACTCTGAGCTTTGCGGAGGCTGCTGCTGCCCCGCTGGTGCTGATCACCGCCTGGGAAGCGCTTTACGACCGGGGGCGTCTCCAGGCCGGCCAAAGTGTGCTCATCCACGGGGGAGCGGGTGGAGTTGGCCATGTGGCCATTCAACTGGCCCGTCTACGGGGATCCAAAGTGGCCACCACCGTGAGCACCCCGGAAAAGGCGGAGTTTGTCCGTTCCCTAGGCGCCGGCTTGCCCATCTTCTACCGGCAGACAGACTTTGTGCGCGCCGTTTTGGACTGGACAGGGGGAGAGGGGGTGGATCTTGCCCTAGATACCTTGGGCGGCAAGCTATTGGAGCAGACCTTCCCCGCAGTGCGCGTGTACGGAGATATCGTCACCCTGCTGGCCCCGGCCCCAGAGATCGACTGGCGGGTGGCTCGCGACCGCAACTTGCGGGTGGGATTTGAGCTGATGCTCACCCCGATGCTGAAAAGCCTGACCAACGCCCAACAAAATCAGGCGGAAATCCTCAGGCAATGTGCCCGCCTCATCGACCAAGGCCAACTGCGGATCCAGCTCAGCCACACCTTTCCTCTGGCCGAAGCGGCTGCCGCCCACCGGTTGCTGGAGCAGGGATCCGTTCTGGGCAAAATTGCCTTAACCATCCCCGAGTAGGCATGCTGGAGAAAGCCCGTTGAGGATCTGCCCATGGTTGCTCCTCTCACCCCCCACCTGCTGGAGAACGAGAGCTTCTACGAAAATGCCCTCTGCTGGCTAGGGCGACCCCAGACGGCCTATCGACTGTTGAGCGAAGCAGTTTTTCCTGCCATCTCCTCTTGGGTGCGGGGGGAGGTAGATAGCCACTCTTTTAACCACTGGCAACTGGAGGATGTGCGCACCTTTCTGTATCCGGTGGTGGCTCTGGGGGATCAAGAAACCCTTGTTCTCTCCAGTGAAGCCCTGCTCCTCTGCGGCATCGGCAACTATTACAACCCCTGTGACTTGGCCATTGTGGTGTTTGTGCAGCAGCCCCAAGAGCTGTTCAGCCAACTGATGCAGCGCATTCGCCGGGCCGAAGCCACTATCAGCCGCGGGCCAGACGTGCGCATGCTCTCGGAACAGGTAAACCTGGCCAAGCGCGGACAAGACTACATCAACACCAAATATCTGGTCTGGCCCTACGCTCTTTCCGGTGCTGCTCAAGATACGCTAATTCAGCAGGGGATCAGCCTCATCCGTCTTTCCCCCCAAGAAGCCGCCTTGCCCTTTAAGGAATAGGTGGAGGACAATCTGCTCTGTCGGCGGAAGATAGGGATCCCCGTCCAAGCCCTTTTTCCATCTCTATCGTTTTTCATGGTCGATACCCACCTGCCCCCCTTGATCCAAGCGATGCTGGATCCCGCCTTCTACCCTCATCCGGTACAGGATCCCATTCGGCTTATTCAAACCCACATTTCCTATATTCTGCTGACAGGCGACTATGCCTATAAAGTGAAAAAGCCTTTGGACTTTGGCTTTTTGAACTTCACCACCCTGGAGAGGCGGCGCCACTTTTGCCAAGAAGAGCTGCGCATGAACCAGCGCGGTGCTCCCGGCCTTTATCTGCAAGTGTTGCCCATTGTCCAGACCGATGGCCGATTTCAGTTCAACAGCAGCGGCGAGCCCATAGAATACGCTCTGCAAATGCGGCAATTTCCCCAAGAGCAACTGTTCAGCAACCTGTTTGAGCGGGGAGAGCTAACGCCGTCCTTGATGGAGGAGCTGGGGCGGGTGGTGGCGACGTTTCATGCCCAAACCGAGACCAACGACTACATCCGCAGCTTTGGCCGGCCAGAACGGGTGCGAGAAGCCTTTGACGAGAATTACGCCCAAACCCAGCGCTACGTCGGCGGCCCACAAACAGCTCAGCAATATCGAGAAACCCAAGCCTACACCGATCGCTTTTTTGCTGAGCGGCAGGAGCTGTTTCAACAAAGAATAGAACAAAACCGCATTCGTGAATGCCACGGAGACCTGCACCTAGGCAACATCTGTTTTTGGGAAGGGAAGATCCTGCTTTTTGATTGCATCGAGTTTAATGAAGCCTTCCGCTTTGTGGATGTCATGTACGACATATCCTATGGGGTGATGGATTTGGATGCCCGCCATCGCCCCGATCTGGGAAACGCCTATTTGAACACCTACCTGGAAGAAACCGGAGATTGGGAAGGGTTGAAGATCTTGCCTATTTACCTCAATCGGCAGGCCTACGTGCGGGCCAAGGTCACCTCTTTTTTGCTGGAGGATCCCACTGCAGCAGAGGAAGCCAAGGCCACAGCCTTTAGCACCGCCGCCCGCTATTACCGTCTTGCCTGGGAATACACCCTCCCCAAGCAGGGGCAATTGTTCCTGATGTCAGGATTGTCGGGATCCGGCAAAAGCACGGTAGCCCGCCACTTGGCCCGTCAGCGGGGAGCCATTCACATTCGCTCCGATGCGGTGCGCAAGCATTTGGCCGGGATCCCTCTGCGGCAACGGGGGGGGCCGGAGGTTTATACCCCGGAGATGACCGATAAAACCTACCGCCGCTTGGTGCAGTTGGGAGTAGAGCTGGCCCAGGAAGGCTACACCGTGATTCTGGACGCCAAGTTTGACCGGCAAGCCCTGCGGGGGATGGCCATTGATCAGGCCCAACGCCAAGGGATCCCACTGCGCATCCTCCACTGCTACGCCCCTGAACCTGTTTTGCGGGAGCGCCTGCAACGCCGCAGCCCAGCTCCTCAACCCCTCTTGGCCCCAGCTGGTTCCAGCGATGGAGATCAGCAGCACTCTGCCGACATTGCTGATGCCACCGCCGAGATGCTCTCCCAACAGCAGGCCCACTGGCAGGATTTTTCCGATTCGGAACGGCCTTTTTTAAAGGTTTTGGATACCAGCCAAGATTGGCCATCTCAACTTCAGCAGGTCTAGATCTCGACTTAAACTGCACAAACTCGAGAAAATTGCTATCAGCAAGATGGATTTTGCCGTTTCTGGGCTAGAGGATGGCAGCAGCTTTTTTGGGCAGGGATCCCTTTCCAAAGTAGAGGTCAAAATTGGGTCTAAAGCTCTGTCCTATTGGTACGCAGTTCGCCTCGGCGGGCCATAGACCTGAGAGAGACGGTAGGCTGAGGGGCATGTTGACGTGTCTGTGCAGGCCCACCCTTTTCCCATCCCACTCGACCAGAACCAACCCCGTGCAGGAGGATCCAACAGTGAGCGATGTAACTCCAGATGACCTTCGCCTGATGCTCCTGTTCGAGGGCTTTCCTCCTGAGAGGCTAGAGCCGCTGGCCGGGCAAATGTCGTTGCGCTCCCACCCAGTCAATCAGGCCATCTTGTTACAAAATGACTGGGGTAACGCCGTTTATTTCATCCTGGAAGGGTGGGTCAAGATTCGCACCCATGATCTCGAAGGCCGGGAGATCACCCTCACCATTCTTGGTCCAGGGGAAATCTTCGGGGAAATGGCTGCTTTGGACGAAGCGCCTCGTTCTACCGACGTTGTAGCCCTAACAGCCACCAAAGTCGGTTGTCTGTCGGCCCAACACTTCCTGGCTTTTTTGGCTTCTGATCCTCAGGCCGGCATCCGCCTTGCTCAGCTCATGTCACGCCGCTTACGGCAGATCAACCGTCGTCTGCAGTTGCGCGAGGCCAGTAGTACGGCCCGTGTTGCCGATATCCTGCTGTTTTTGGCCGAATCCCGTGGCCGGGTTAGCCGAAGTGGCGTAGAGATCCCCAACTTGCCCCATCGGGAGCTGAGCAGCCTAAGTGGCCTAGCCCGGGAAACGGTCACTCGCGTCCTGTCCAAGCTGGAGCAAGAGGAGCTGATCCGCCGGGATCGCAACCGAGATGTTCTCTGCATCCCCCAGATGGAGGCTTTGGAGAAATTGATTGGCTAAATTGGGGGCGCCACCAGTTGTCAAAACCCCCCTCGACATCGTAAGATAGTAGGTCCAGAGCCGGGATAGCTCAGTTGGTAGAGCAGAGGACTGAAAATCCTCGTGTCACCAGTTCAAGTCTGGTTCCTGGCATCTGGTATGAGTATGCTGAGGCGGGCTTGGGTCAACGACCTAAGCCTTTTTGCTATGTCGGTCTGGGGAGTTCTGCCCTTCTCTCTTCACGTGTATGCACATATAGCCACACAGCTCCGGGACTGAAGAAAATTGTTGTAGGAATCCTCACCTCAAGCATAGGCAAGTTATAATCCCGGCAGCCTCTGTGGAGATCGCTCTCTAATGTCTGTAAAGCTCCTGCCTCAGTGTAAGAACTTGAAAGATCAGGTTGAAGCTATCCTGCAACTCTGGCATCAGGATTCCATCTTTTCAGGCAAGCAAGATACCACTCGGATTCAAGCTTCCCTCAGCAAAGCTATTTCTCCAACCTTCGAGATTGTCTTTGCCGGTGCTTTCAGTGCTGGCAAGTCTATGCTAATCAATGCCCTCTTAGAAAGAGAGCTTCTCTACAGCGCCGAAGGGCACGCCACAGGGACAGAGTGCTACATTGGCTACGCAGAGCCAAATGCTGAGAGAGTGGTGCTCACTTTTCTCAGCGAGCAGGAAGTGCAAGAACAGATGACCGCCTTCTGCGCTTTCCTAAACTTGGCTCCGTCACTCAGCAGGCTGGAAGACACTGCACTGAATCCCCTGAAGGAGCGTGCTGAGGCTATTATTCAACAGGAGGGAGGTAAAAGCAAGTCAGAGCGGGCAAAGCAGGCGGATGCCCTCCGCTTGTTGATTACAGGTTTCCAGCAGAACCGGGACAAAATTCACCCTACCGAGAACAAAGTCTTCTCGATGGAGCAGCTCAACTTCGGCAACCTAAGAGAAGCTGCGGGTTTTGCCCGGCGCGGTGCCAATAGCGCAGTTCTCCGAAAAGTCGAATACTACTGCCATCACCCCTTACTGGAAGATGGAAACGTTATTGTCGATACTCCTGGGATCGATGCTCCAGTCAAAGCGGATGCAGAGCGCACCTATCGAAAAATTGCCGATCCGGATACGTCCGCAGTTGTTTGCGTTCTCAAGTGTGCTGCAACGGGTGAGCTGACCAAGGAAGAGACAGAGCTTATTGAGCATATTCAAAGTAATGATAGCATCAGGGATCGCGTCTTCTATGTGTTTAACCGGATTGATGAGACTTGGTACAACGCACAACTAAAGCAGAGACTAGAAAACATTATCGACCAGCAATTTCGTCAACTCCGCGTATTTAAGACAAGCGGCCTTCTCGGCTTCTATGGTTCCCAGATCAAGGCAACTACCCCTGAGGATCGATTTGGACTGGATACGATTTTTTCAGAAAGCATCAAAGAATTGGGTGGTGAGGAAGAAACGCCCCAGTTTGTCAGCGAGTTTAACAAGTACTGCACGTCAGGTAGGTTAGTTGGATCCCCGTTCCGCCCTTCTGTACATGGGTACGACACACCCATAAATAACTACGTTCGGATTCTGAGGGAGTGGGGAAAACCTTTGATTGAGTATATGATTAAAGATAGCGGTATCGAAGACTTTCGGGCTGGGATCACTCGTTATTTAACGGAAGAAAAGCGGCCACAGCTATTTTCCGCGCTGGCCGATGATTTGCAACCTCTCTGCATCGAGATGAGGAAGTCCTATCTAGATCTCTACCGAGACATTGATAGCCAGCCCAAAGAGATTGACAGCATGATTTCCTATGAGCTGACGCTGATCAATCAGCAGCTAGCCAGTATTGGCCGAGAGTTTGACGAGCATATCCAGACAGTAGTCAATAAAGTTATTAACGGAGAAAACAAAGAATTTGAGAACGATTTCCGTAAATTGCAGGCTAGGATGGTACGGAGGCTAGATGAGCTTTTGGATACTTTTTCGTTGGACAATGTTTACAGTCAAGCCGTTCGCATTCGTCCCCGCAACTCCACAGCTCCATTCTTAGCTGTATTGGTCGAAGCCTTTTATTATTTGTCCAACCATCTAGAGGACATCCTGGTAGAATCAGCCAGCACGCTTGTAGAGAACTTCTTTCGTCGCCTTGTTGATGAAGTTCGCAGCTCGAGCTACTACAGGCAGTTGTTTCGCCTACTGGGATCCGATGGGGACTTGGAGAAAAAGCTTCTTTTGGTTAAGGAGGTAACTTTGAGTTCTCTTGTCAATGGTGCCCGAAAAGAGTGCGACCGCTACCTCAGAGAAAGTCCCCGCTTCTATGACGAAGGAACATTCTCGATCTACCAGTTTCGAGAAGTCCTAAGACAAACCAGCCAATCATACGACATCTCTGCTATTCGCGACGCAGAGCCTGGAATCCGACAATTACTTAAGCTTGACTTCGAGCCGAAAATTAACCAGACAGTGCGTTCTAGCTTCCGACAAGAGACCAACAATACTCTGAAAACTCAGCTATTGCCGGTTGCCAAGCAAGTAGCCGATGAGATTTTGCAAAAGTACCCAGAAGCAAAGCAGTTCATGGAAGCAACTCTCAGAAAAGAGGCTGAAGAGAAAATTGCGCTTAACCAACAGCGGCTGAAAGAACTGGAGGCAAGCATAGACAAGTACAACCAAGCTGTTTCTGGGATCAACCTCTGCCTGCAGGCTTTGGGCCTCAATCGCGAGATGCTGCCCTTGATTACTCGTCCTGAGCCTTCCTCTGTTGGTGAGTCAGTTCAGATTTTGGCAAGTCTTCCTGAACAGCAAGTAGGTGACAGCAATGCAAGCGAAGCAGTCGCTCTTGGTCGTTCTACACCCATAGACGAGAGTTTTCCAGAGTTGGATAGCATCCTCGATGATCTGAGATAGAGCGGCTTGTCTTTGTTTTTGGCCTTTCACTTGATCCAGATAAAGTCATGGGATCCAAATCGATACCTCTGCAGCAGCACCCAGAAGGGATCCTCTCTGTAAGGGAGAAAACTTTCAAGGTTGCCAACTTGGTCAAAGCAGCCCAAGAGGACTTGACCAAGAAAGAAGAGCTGCATCGCTTGTTCATTGCGGCCTTGAGATCCTCAGGGATCCTGCCGCCGGAAGACTTGCTCAACATTGCCAGTAGCCTTCTTGCTCCCAAGCCAGAAGAAAAATTGTTGCAAGAAGCGAAGTGGTTTGGGCAGGGACTTGCTTGTCAACTCTTGGTGCCGGGCAAGAAAGATTGGGAAAAAGGCAGAGTCAGATTGCGGATCATTGTAGAGTTTGAGCCAGAGGATACAGTCTCAGAGGGCGGCAGTGGATCCCCTCTGGATGACCTTCGCGAAAGTGAGAGCTAGCCTAAGCCAGAGAGACATAGAGGGGGTTGGGCAAGTGTCAAGTAATGATCAATCTCAGGAGTGCTTTGTTGAGCTAGATATTTTCCAAAATACTGTCATTGATATAGGAGGACGCCTAATCTACTCGCAAGAGTTTGCTCAGGTGTACTCAGAGATTGTTTATGAGAGTATCAGATCCTACTTATCCAGCAAACTTAGCGAAAAGGGAGTCTCGATTCTATGAAGCAACTTGAACGGAATAACTAACGTGAAAGGAATTCCTGCTAAACTCTTACGTCCTGGCTCACCGTGGATTGCTGGTAGAGTTAGGATGAGACTAGTGGTTGAGTTTGAGCCAGAAGAAACGGGATCAGGGAGCAGTAGATCGCCTTTGGATGACATTCGGGGAGATGTCAGTCAGTAAAGTCTGTTAGCAATAGGAGACAATGCCGTGGTCGATCCGATAGTTTTTAGGTCAGATGATAGGGAAACTGTCGTTGAAATTGGTGATCAAGTCTACCTTCCAAGTAGCTTGCATAGTGCAATTATTAATTACCTTCTTTCAGATACTTTACGGACAAACGGTTACCTTAAATCAAGAAAGGTTTATGCGGACATTAGAATGCTCGTGGATGGAATAGAATCTAGAGTCTTACAGCCCAGAAAGTCGTGGATCTCTGGCAAGATATCAGTCAAAGTTTATCTCGAGTTTGTTCCTGATGACCCATATAGAGATTCTGGAGATAGCGCTCCCAGAAAACTAGAGGATTCTATACTGGATGATTTACGGGCTGTTCAAGTTGTCTCTATGTCTTGAGGTCGATAAGATGACAAAAACATCCATTAATCTTAGCCAACTGGGAGACGGAGTTATCACTTTTATCAACGAGAACAATAAGCAGGAAGTCTACATGATTTCCAAGCTTTGCGATTCTATCAATTCTTATTTCCTGAGGTTTGACCAAATGGGAAGAGGACTAGACAGTTACTTGAGTTCGTTTGAGATACAGATACAAACAGGTATTCCCTATGAAGATCAGGTTCATTTTTTCGATAAAGGAGTTCCATGCTCGATTCTTTCTCCTAAAACTAACGGTTGGCAGACCGGTAGAGTAAAAGTAAGAGTAGAAGTTACGATTGACTTTTATCCTGACAATCCTGAATTTCTGATAAAAGAACCCGACCAAGAGATATTAGAACCTCTAGATGAAAAGTCTCCACTGGACGATCTTCGCAGTATGGATGAATAACGATGAAAGAAAGAAAATCCGGCGAAAGGATTCTAATTCCAGCAGCCGTGCGGGAGTATGTTTTCCAAAGAGACGGCTTCCGTTGTCGCGGTTGCGGAAAGTCGCCCCCAGAGGTTCAGCTTCAGATCGATCACATCATCCCCATTGCCCAAGGGGGCAGCAACGACATCAGCAATCTGCAAACGTTGTGCAAAACCTGTAACCGACGCAAAAAGGATCGACGGGATCCCCGCTTTCGCCGTCACTTTGACTGGTAAGTTCTTAATCCTTTGCCCATTTTCTCTCTACAAAGCAGGAGAGCTTTCTGCCGCAAAAATAATGCTAGACAATAGGCGGGAAACTCAAAAACGGCATTCGGGTCAGCACTCCTGGCACTGAGCCGACTTCTACTTCCAGCCCCTCGGCAGGATCGAATTTGGTGCGCACGTATCCCAATCCCAGGTACTCTTGCGAAGTTAGGCCTGCACTGGTCAGCAGCCCAATCTTTTCCCCCTGCCGCAAAATCTCTGTGCCAGGATGAGCTTCTCCTTGGAGGCGGATCCCCCACAAAGTTTGCCGAATGCGCCGGTAGGTTACCTGCTTGGCCAAGACTTCCTGGCCAACGTAGCAACCTTTGTCAAGGGAAACAGCTCGCCACAGGCCGGCTTCTAGGGGGTTGTAGTCTGAGGTCAGCTCTCGGTCGGCGGCGGGGCGACCCGCTTCTAGGCGGAGGACTTCCCACAGCTCAGGTGGGGCCAGCTTGGCTCCGGCTTGGAGCAAGCATTCTTCAAGAGCGACTTTCTGGTCAATGGTGCCCCAGAGGGTAAACCCCGGCTGGGCAAGACCCGTGCCACAAGCCAGATGGACAGGGATCCCCTGGATCTCCACGGCGCAGTGCTCATTGAGCCTGGTCGGAATCTCTTCTGAGCTCACCACTTGCTCCAGGAGAGCCTGACTCTGGGGGCCGAGCAATCCAAAACCAAAGGTCTGATCTGTCTCATCTTTCAACTGTGCTCCCCGCACCAAAGGCAGCATGCGCCCCAAACTCTGCATCAGCAGGCTGCGCCGCTGGGGTGAAGTCCAGATCCAGCAGTCTTCTTCTCCCACGTACACCGTGGCCAGATCCAGGATGCCGGCGGTGGGGGTCACGAAAACCGTGTCGGCCCCCTGCCCTGGCTGGAGGGCCTTCAGATTTTGGGTGCTTTGGTTGTGCAGATAGTCCAAGCCTGGGGATCCCTTCATGCGCAAACGGCCCCACCTGGAGCGGTCTAGAAGCAGGGATCCCGTCTGTGCAACGGGTTGGCCCTCCGTGGAAACAGCAGCTAGAAGAGACATCGCTCACCCCAGAGATGGGCTTTGGTTTTCTTCTCTACCCTAGAATAGGCTAGTTCACCCTACCGTCTGTGGCAGACCCCCGGCGTACTGAACTGTGATTGAGGTTGAAGTCCACCAACAGTTGCGGCAGCTTTTGCGGCAGTCTCCCGAAGCCCTGTGGCCCCACCAGTTGACGATGGCTCGCATGGTGGCGCGAGGGTTGCGGTTGGGTCGCAGCACCTTGATCCAGGTGCCTGCTGGGGGTCAGCACCGCCTCAGTTATCTGCTGCCGGCCCTGATGTGGCCCAACCCCACCTTGCTCTGCGCTACAGCTCCTGTGCAGGCGCAAATTTTGGGGGAAGAGATCCCCTGGCTACAGCACACCCTGCAGTTGCATAAGCCCGTCCTGCAAAAAGACCGTTGGCCGGATCCCGATTTCCAGGGGTTGCTGTTGGTGGATCCCCTGGATTGGCTGCAAGCTCGCTTGAGAAAGGGATCCTCGCAAGTGCCGACAGGGATCCCTTTGATCCTGGATGGAGCCGAAGACCTGGAAGATTGGGCCTACCAGGCGCTAACGGTGACCCTGGAAGCCAGCCATTGGCAACAGCTCCGGCAAATCTTCCCTGCCGAGGCGGAGCAGCTCTCCCAGGTTCAGGTCAATTTGTCCCTGCAGCTTTTGCGGCGGCCTCTTTCCCGCTGTCTGCTTCATGCGGATGAACAGGTTCACCTGGATGCTGTGCTGTCTTTGGTGACAGGCTACCCCGGCTGGCTGCCGGATCCCTGGGATCAAATCCGCCAGCGGCTCAGCTCTGAGGGGGATCCCGTCTCCAAATGGATTTGGTGGGCCGAAACCGACCGAGAAACCGGTCGCCTCACCCTTCACCACAGCCCGACGGCTCTGCAGGATTGGTTGGCCCCCATTTGGGCCACACAGCCGGTGGTGATTATTGGGGAAGCGCTGGATCTGGATCGCCAGGCGGAAACCTATCGGCGACGGTTGGGCTTGCCGGATCTGACGCCGCTGCGGTTTGCCTCAGGCGAGGGTTGGCCACGTTCTGGCGGGGCGGAGCTTTCCCTTTACTTGCCGCGCCTGCCCTTGCCCAACAGCCCTCTATTTCAGGATCACCTGCTGCAAGAGCTGAAAAACTTGATCCCTCAGGCGCAGGGCTTCGTGGTGGTGTTGGTGTCGGATCAACCTCTGCAGGCACAGGTGGGGGCGGCTTTGGCTGCCGAATTCGGCTCACGGGTGCGGGTAAACAGCCCGTTCCCCGGCGAAAAGGGCATTTTGGTCTGCGACTGGCCCTACTGGCTACACCACAAGGCCGGCTTGCCTCGCCCGGAACTGATGGTGATCACCACTTTGCCCTTCCCTTCTGTGGAAGACCCAAGGGTGGCCGGACGGGTGCAATATCTGCAACGCACCCAGCAGGACTGGTTTCGTCAGTACCTTTTGCCGGTGGCTGCTGCCCAGTTGCAACGGGCCGTCGCGCCTCTGCGGCAAGGCTCTGATTCGGGAGAAGACCCCAGCTCCCCCACTCGATGGGTGGCTATTTTGGATAGCCGCATTATCGTCCGCAGCTACGGCGTCTCTCTTCTCAATGCCTTGGGGCCAACTTTACGGGTCGAGCAGCGCAGCCAATTGTTCGTTTAGGGATCCCTGGGCCTCTTGCTCGAGTTGATGGGATGTATGGTCATTTTAAACAGGAATGAAACATTTCTGTCCAGCTCCTCTCTCCCTCTGGGAGAAGGGCTGGGGGTGGCCGCGGAAGCAGCGCGGAACGCCTGGGGAGTGTCTCAATCTAGTTTGGAATGACTATATTGAGGATTTTTTGGCTTGAGCGACTGAGAGAAGGCTTGCTCAGCATAGAGGGGAGATTTGTATCCTAGAGAGCCAAAGTCAACTGGGATCCAAGCTATTCTGAGGGTGAATCACTCCTACTCACCTTCTTCTCATGATCAGTCCTGCTCTCAGCTCCGATACAGCACTGCGCACGCAAGCAGTTTGGAAGCCATTGCGGCAGGCCATTGTGGAAAGCTCGGGTTTTCGGGGATGGCTCCAGGGCCGGGAGTTGCCCACTCAGGAAGCAGAGCTGGATCAACTGGTGCATCGCTACCTAGAGCAGACGTTGTCTCACCTGGCCTATTAGGATCCCCACAGCCCCAGCCAGAGGGGCAAGGTCAGCAAGGCGGCCAAGTACCCCACGGCCAAGGCGGTGACGGTAATTTCCCGATCCAAGTCGTACTCTTCCGTGAGCACCAGGGTGGCGATGGCGGGAGGCATGCCGGTCTGCAAGATCAGCACCAGCTTGGCCAGAGGCGGGTAGGGGGTGAAGGCAAGGCCGATTCCCACCAGGAGCGGCACGATCACAATTTTGATCAAGAGGGCCACTCCGGCGGCAAGAAAGGATCCCCAGCGCTTCACCTGGGCCAGCCGCATCCCCAAAATCATCAAACTGAGCGGGATCATGCTCCAGGCAAAAGCCGCCAACCCTTGAGAGAGCCAACCCGGCAGGGGTTCGCGGGTCAGCAGTAGGCCCATAGCAAAAGACCAAAGAGCAGGGGTGCGCAAAATGTGGAGGCCCACCTGCCAAGGTTGGGCATGGGAACTGCCGTGGCGGCTGGCCACCCACACGCCAAACCCGTAGGCCATGAAGAGAGTGCCCAGCAGATCGTAGAACAGGGCCCAGCCAAAGTAAGCCCTTCCGGCCACAGCCAGACAGATGGGATAGCCCAAATACCCGGTGTTCCCCAGGGTGGCGGTTAGGTGAAAGCTGCCCTGCTGGGCACTGCTCCAACAGTTGTGGCGCTGCCACCACAGCCAAGCGCTGGTCAAGGCAAACCCCAGCCCCACCGACAGCCAACAGATCAGAGGGGCGACCCAGATTTGGCCCGACAGATCCACCCCCTGCATAAACCCAACAATGCTGAGGGGCACTCCCACCCAAAACATGAATCGCCCCAAGGCGTGGGGATCCAGCCAACGATTCCAGCCGCCGGGCAGCCCCTTCTGGAGAGCAAACCCCAGCAGCGTCCAGCCCAGCAAGGGAGGATAAACCTGAAAAAGGGTGTTGAGCACGCTCAAAGGGAAGAGGGAAGGGATCCCTAGGCAGGGATCCGCCGAGGTTCTTCACGTAGAGCGAAGATGCGTTGAATCACCTCTTCAACAACGCGGTCTGGGGTAGAGGCACCGGAGGTAATGCCGATTTGCACCGGCCCATCGGGTAGCCACCCTTCGGTAACCGTCGGGTCTTGGTGAAGGGGCTTGTGGCGGATGCGGTTGTTGGGTTGGATGCAGTCGGGGCCATCGATGTGGAAGGAAGGCAAGCCCTTGGCCAGGGCAATTTCCTGCAGGTGGGTGGTATTCGAGGAATTAAACCCCCCGATCACCACCACCACATCCAAAGGCTGCTCGAGCAGCTCGAACATGGCATCCTGCCGCTCTTGGGTGGCATTGCAGATGGTGTTGAAGCTCATGAAGTGATTGTCCAACTCCTGGGGGCCATATTTGCGCAGCATGGTGGTCTCAAAGAGCTTAGCAATGGCGCGGGTCTCCCCCTCTAGCATGGTGGTTTGGTTGGCGATGCCGATCCGCTCTAGATCGCGATCCGGATCAAAACCGGGGGAAGTGGCCTTGCCAAAGCGCCGCCGAAATTCTGCCGCATCTCCGCCCTGCAAAATGTAGCGGGCGACCCATTCCGCTTCTTCCAGGTTCAGCACCACCAGGTACTTTTCGGCAAAGGAGCTGGTGGCTACGGTTTCTTCGTGGTTGTACTTGCCGTGGATGACAGAGGTAAATTGGGCCGCGCGGTGCTTGTCCACTTGGTTCCACACGCGGGAAACCCAGGGGCAGGTGGTATCGACAATCTCATTGCCCTGCGACCGAAAAAACGCCATTTCCGATGCACTTGCCCCAAAAGCAGGCCAGATCACCACATCTTGGGGCCGGATCTGAGAGAAGTCCTTCTTGCCGTCTGGGCCTTTCTCCACAAAGCGGATCCCCATCTCCTTCAGGTGCTGGTTTACCAGAGGGTTGTGGATGATCTCGTTGGTGATCCACAGTTGCCGATCCGGAAAGCGTCGCCGCGCTTCATAAGCATATTCCACCGCCCGTTCCACGCCCCAGCAAAAGCCAAAGGCCCTGGCCAGGTGAATGGTGATGTCACCCCGCTGATAGCGGTAAGCCTGGGCGCGGATTTGCTCCACAAGGGGGCTTTTGTAGGTGGTTTGCAGCTCCAGTTGAGCCTGATCCTTGTGTTCTTCAAACCCCTTGGCAAAGTAGGTGCTGGATCCGCGCAGGGCTTTGCGCAGGGCCCGTGGGTCTTGGGGAGAGCTATCCGGGGAAGTGGGTTGGGAATGAGGCATGGTTACGGTTGGAGATACGCACTGATCAAGCAGACGGCGAAGGGATCCTTTCTCAGCTTACGCCCAGTCTCAGTCGGCGAGCTATTTCGGCACGCTTTCCTCAGGGCCACCGACAAAATCGTCCAGCAAGTCAACGGCGGGAGCGAAGCCGTTGAGCCAAAGCCAGAAAGCAGGGGGATCCCTTTGGCAATTGTGCGTTATTGGGGCGGTTGATCCTGCATTTCCAGTTGGCGCACCCGCTCTTGTAATTGGCGGGCGGTGGCAGAAAAGCTGCGCCCAGGCCAGAGGAGAGAGCCCAGCCCCACCGTCAACAGGCCCAAGCCGACGGCCACGGCGATGAGAAATCCCAAAGGCAGCTCCACCGAGCGCCACATCAAGAAGTGTACGGTCAGGGTGGTGGGGTTTTGTCCGGCCAGGACTGCCACTCCCAAAGCCAGCAGCAGTGTCAAGACCAAGTTGAACAGCAGCAACATCAGGGATCCCGTCGCAACAGTTCCATTCTGCCTTGTCTGCTGGGGGGGTGGCTCAAGCCCGCACACTCCCGTCAGGTAGGATGGCCCCCCTGAGGTCAGCGCCGGTTAGCACTGCTCCGCCGATTTTTGCCCCGCTTAGATCGGATCCCTGCAGTTGTGCACGGGTTAGCTTGGCTTCCCAAAGGTAGGCACCGTGCAAGTTGGCTTCCCGCAAGTCGGCAAAGCTGAGATCCGCGCCGATCAAGTTGGCTTCCCAAAGATTGGCCCCGCGGAGGTTGGCCCCCATCAAGTTGGCCGAGCTGAGATCGGCGCCGCGCAAATCGGCTTCCTGCAGGTTAATGCCACTCAGCTTGCCAAAGGAGAGGTTGGCCCCTCTCAGATTCACCCCTTGCAAGTTGGAGCGCACCAAGTCCACCCCCACCAGGTTGGATTCTTGAAAGTTGCGCTCGCCAGAGGCATATTCTGTCAGCAGATCGTCAGCAGTTGTCACTCGGGGCATGGCCGGATACTGCCATCCGTGCGTTAAGCTTAACAATTTCTGGCTGCTCAACGGGGTACTGATGACCGCTCCAAAAGACCTACGAAACGCTAACAAACACTTCCAGAGTGTTCAGTGCCTGTCGCGTCTCTGCTTTCTTCCTGCTTCCACGACTCGTGACTGGTAGTAAGCTTCAGGCTTACCACCCCGCCAGAGGAATCTCCACAGGCGTCTCTTTCCCCAGAGCTTGGGGTAGTTGAGCGCTTTAAGTAGCACTCAAAATACCACCGCACCAGGTTCAGCGCTGCATTGCGGTCGCGGTCTATCCCCAGACCACAACACGGGCAGCGAAATACCCGCTCGCTGAGTGGCATCTTCTGTTTGTGGCCACACCGTGAACACAGTTGGCTGGACGGATAAAACTTATCCGCCACCACCACCTGACAGCCGTAGAGCCGGGCCTTGTACTCTAGCTGTCGCCGTTCGCGATAGCGGGACGGAGTCCTCAACTCGTAGAACCCACAGTCTGACAGGGATCCCGCCAGCTTGCGGTTCTTGAGCAGGTTCCTCACCTGCAAGTCCTCTATCACCACCACTCGGTATCTCTTGGCCAGGTAAGTCGTCGGCTTGTGCAGATTGTCTTGCCGATCGCGTAAGCGGGACGGAGTCCTTATGTCTGCCACCCGCTTGTGAGCTTTGCCCAACTGCACCACCGCCTTCTTGCGGTTGGCAGAGCCTTTCTGCTTACGGCTCAGCCGCCGTTGCAGCCTGACCAAACGCCGCTGGGCCTTGCGGTAGGGCTTGGGATTGGGAAACACTTCCCCGCCGGAGCAGGTGGCCAGGTGATGGATACCTAAGTCCACTCCCACCACCTCTCCGGTCTTCTCCACCTGGGGTGTTGGAGCTTCGTACTTGAAGGAGATGTACCAATGTCCGGCTGATACATTTACGCTGAACACTGCTGAACATCACTGTTCAACTATGCAGCGATAGCATTCTGTTTGT
>NZ_JANSIK010000003.1:0-40545 GCF_047462035.1 Synechococcus sp. R5-15
TCTATCATAACTTCCGCATTCCTCCCGACACTGACCCTACGGGTACAGTGCGGGGCTCCTGCGATTTCTAACTGACGGCCACGGGCGACTTAGCGGCAGCAGCAGCGCGATTTTCCTCTTCCTCAGGAGGGACAACGGCAAACTCGATGTGATTGAGCAGGGTGGTCACGAAGGCGAAGAGCAAGAAAGGCAGGGAGATCACCAAAATCAGAGCAATGGTGAGAAAAGCGTAGAGGGGGCTATTCATCAGGGAGAGGGCAGCGGCCAAGCTGGCAAAGATGACAATCAGCCAAACGATGATCTGGCCGTAGATATCTCCAAAGGAGAGGGTGCAGGTGAAGCGGTAGCGGGTGTGGGTGTTCATGGCAGTTCCTCTGGATAGCCTGGATGGTTCGATCCTAAGGACAGATCAAGCCCCATCCTGAGAAATATGTCGAGATTTTAGACGAGAGACGAGGAGATGCCTCTCTTTGCTAAGAAATATCTCAAGAATCGGCTGAGAAAGAGGGGATCCGCCGTCTGGAAGGAGGCAGGATGCTACCCTCAAGATTGGGAACCGTTTCTTGCAGGCAGCAGCCATGTGTATTTGTATTCACTGCTACTACGTGGATCGCTGTACCACCTACCATGCCGTGGAAGCGCAGCATCAGCAACCTCATCTCACACTGACGCCGGATTTTGAGCCGCAGGGCCCCCAGATCAATGTCAATATCCGCAATGGGGGCACCGAGATGGAATGGGATGTGGTGGGCTGCCAGAGCTTTCGCGAGGAACGGAACAAATGGGCGCGACTTCGTCCCTATGAGGCGGTTCCCACGTAAGATCCAAGAGCGGCCTGGATTTCCAGGGAGTTTCTTGCCCGGCCAGGTTAGAACTCTTCAGTTTGGCAGTTCGGCTCTCCCAGTCTGAGAGGTTTGATGGGGGCTGGAGAGGTTTTTGTCGAGTTTCGAGAGATTGGAAGACTATGATGCTGGCCTCAAGCCCTACAGCGCTGCCAGTGGATGCCCGTCAACAGGTGAGCCAATTCATGCAGCGCCTACAAGATGACATCTGTGCCCGTC
The DNA here is from genome assembly GCF_047462035.1 of Synechococcus sp. R5-15. Taxonomy (NCBI): domain Bacteria; kingdom Bacillati; phylum Cyanobacteriota; class Cyanophyceae; order Synechococcales; family Synechococcaceae; genus Synechococcus; species Synechococcus sp. R5-15. Next base: position 1,062 of record NZ_JANSIK010000003.1, read on the forward strand.
TGGAGGCCCTAGACGGAAAAGCCAAGTTTCGGGAAGACCGTTGGGAACGCCCTGGAGGAGGGGGCGGGCGCTCGCGGGTCATTCAGCAGGGAGACGTGTTTGAGCAGGGGGGAGTCAATTTTTCCGAGGTGTTCGGATCCCATCTGCCCCCTTCGATTCTGAAACAGCGTCCAGAAGCGGCAGGGCATCCTTTCTACGCCACAGGCACCTCTATGGTGTTGCATCCTCGCAACCCCTATGTGCCGACGGTACACCTGAACTATCGCTATTTCGAGGCGGGGCCGGTTTGGTGGTTTGGGGGCGGGATGGATCTCACCCCCTATTACCTGTTTGAGGAGGATGCGGCCCATTTTCACCGCACCCTCAAGGCAGCCTGTGACCGCTTGGATCCCGTCTACTACCCAGTTTTCAAGATCTGGTGCGATCGCTACTTTTTCCTACCTCATCGCGGCGAGGCGCGCGGCGTTGGCGGCATTTTCTTCGACTATCAGGATGAACGCCCTGGGCTGCTCTATCGGCCTGAAGGCCAGGCGGAAGGGGATCCCGAACAACTGGCTTCTGAGCCACCATCGTTACAGGTGCGGGTGGGATCCCGCAGTTGGGAACATCTTTTCCAGTTGGTGCAAACCTGTGGCGACGCCTTCTTGCCGGCCTATGTGCCGATTGTGGAGCGGCGGCAGGGGATGGAATGGGGGGAGAGAGAACGGCAATTCCAGCTCTATCGTCGCGGGCGCTACGTGGAGTTCAACTTGGTCTATGACCGCGGCACGATCTTTGGACTCCAGACCCAGGGCCGCACCGAGTCGATCTTGATGTCTTTGCCGCCATTGGTGCGCTGGGAATATGGCTACGAGCCGCAACCGGACACGTGGGAAGCTAAGCTCTACCAGGTGCTCCGCCAGCCCCAGGATTGGGCGTAGGCCGGCCATACCCCGTCTCTGCTTCTGAGGATCCGTGGCGTGTTTTCTCCTTTCCCCCTCACCTACCGCGTTCAGCCCCCCCGACAGGGCGGCTTAGGACCCGCGCCTGCGTTGGTAATGCTGCACGGGATCGGCAGCCACGAGGGGGATTTGTTCCAGTTGGCCCCCTATCTGGATCCTCGGTTGGCGGTGATCAGCTTGAGAGCCCCTATTCCTTGGAGTGGAGGCGGGTTTGCCTGGTTTGAAATGGCCTGGACACCGGAAGGGCTGGTGGGGGATCCCCAGCAAGCGCGCAATAGCCTCAAGCTCCTGAGCCGCTTTCTGGAACAGGCGCTGCCCAATGGGATCCCGGGTATTGCCCTGGATCCCAGGCAGGTGTATTTGCTGGGGTTTAGCCAGGGGGCGATCATGAGCCTGTACTTGGCTCTGACCCAGCCGGAGAAGCTGGCGGGGGTGGTGGCAATGAGTGGGCGCCTATCTCCAGAGATCCTGGCCGAGGCGGTGGAGCCGGAGCGGATGAAACACCTGGCCATCCTGGTGGTTCATGGCACTGCTGATGCTGTTTTGCCGATTGCTTTTGGCCGTCAGATCCGGGATTATTTTGCCCCGCTGCCACTGAACTTTACCTATCGCGAGTACGAGATGGGCCATGAAGTTTCCCCGGAGAGCCTGCGGGATATTCAGGTGTGGTTGCAAAACCTGTTGGATAGGAGAGATTCGGAAGTGAAAACCTGAAGAAGTTTGACCCAATTGGGATGACCCTAATTCAGGTGTTGAGCAAGGCTGTGCAGCACTTAGCAAGCTCCTCAATGGCACAGCTCCGGTTCTCGCCATCTTCAGGGTTTCGAGGGGCAAGTGATAGGGATCCCTGCCCCATTCAGTTTTCCGGCTCTCCTTCGGGTTCGGATGTCAGAATATAGTGATTAATTGTTAAAGCGTTAAAGCCGGGCAGAATGAGCACTTAGTACCGATGCTCCCCTACCCAGAGGCCGACCAATGCTGCCTTGCCCCAGGGATCCACTTTCACTTCTGCCCGCGTGGCTTCAGGGTAACGCCGAATATCCTCTTCCAAGGCATCTCCAATCGCTTCGGGAATAAAAAATTCTTCGATTCCCAACTTGAGCTGCTGCCCGTCAAACCAGCCTCGCAGTACTTTCTCTTCAGGCTGCAAATCTTTGGGCATCTCCCGGCTGACACCGATTGCTCGCCAAGGTTGAGTGGGATCCCCTGCGGGGGGAGCTAAGCGCAGATAAAGGATCCCTGGGGTCTCCAATTCAGGTGACCAACCCGGCAGTTGCTCTAGGGTGGAGCGTCGAGCGACGACGTAGCCCAAGGCCACATACCGGCCCCGCAAAAGGTCATAGGGATCCACGGGGGCCGTTTGCAGGTAGATCGTGGTTCCGACAGCGAGGGTCAACGCTTGCCGAGACGGTATCAGCAGAACGATACCCAGCTGCAGCAGTAGGGGTAGCCAAAACCGCCATTTGGGCAGGGATCCCTTCCTAGAAAGATTCAATGGGCCAGCCATAGTAGCCAGAGAGAGGGACTTCTCTCTTATGGCACAGGTTCGCCGATCCCGGACAGAAGCGGGTAGAAGTGCCCCACCGGCCCCTGCCCTGACCCGATGGCCAAAGGATGTCGCAGCGCCTCCGTTACATAGGCTTTGGCCGCCACCGTGGCCGCAAAGGGATCCTTACCCCAGGCCATCTGCGCCGCAATGGCCGCCGAGAGGGTGCAGCCGGTGCCGTGGGTGTGGCGGGTGGGGATCCGCTCTGTTTTCAGCACTTCCAGTCGCTCGCCATCGAACCACACATCCACCCCCTGCAGTTCCCCCGGCATACCCCCACCTTTGACCAACACCGCTCCACAGCCCAGGGTGCGAATCTGCTGAGCCGCCGTTTGCATATCCGCCAGGGACTGCAGCTGCAGCCCCGTTAAAATTTGCGCCTCATAGCGATTGGGGGTCAGCACCTGGGCCAAGGGGATCAGCCGCTCGCGGATGGCCTGAATGGCCTCATCTGCCAGCAACTTTGCTCCCGTGCGGGACACCATCACCGGATCCACCACCAGAGGCCGCAACGTCCAGCGCTCCACCTGACGGGCTACCTCCAGCACGATCTCGGCATTCAGCAACATGCCCGTCTTGATCCCTTGCACCCCAATGTCCTGCACCACGGCCTCAATTTGGGCGGCCACGGCTTCGGGGGGCAGCGCATCCACCCGGCTCACCCCAAGGGTATTCTGGGCGGTCACGCAGGTCAGGGCAGAGGTACCGTGTACCCGTTGGAAAGCAAAGGTGCGCAGATCCGCTTGGATCCCTGCTCCCCCACCACTGTCGGATCCAGCGATGGTGAGGGCGACAGGGGGGTGCTGCTCGGCCAGCAGTGGAGCCGGAGTTGGTTCAGATGCAGAGACAGACATTGGCCAAACGACAAAAATGGGCAAGGGTACCGATAGCCATTTCCATCAATCAATATGAACCATCTCTTTAACGTAGCAATGAAACTGTTGGTTCTCGATTGGTCTGAGACCACTGGGGTATTGGGAAAACTCTTGCAGACGTCTGTCAAGAAGCTGACTAAGAGTGAGTTGTCCTAGTCTAAATCCGAGTAGCCCTCATCAGTGGTGGCGACCACCTCAACCCAGGCTCTATCCCCCTCCACCGCCGTCAAGCTCCAGCGCAGAAGCCGAGCCGGCTGGCCCAGCTCCCGGTCAACTTGCTGACAGAGGGATTGCTCCAGTTGCGGGGCAGAGAGAGGCGAGCTCAACGGCAGAGATAGGTGCAACAAATGCAACTTCACAGGAGTCGAGAACTGATCTCGCCAAGGAAACAGACTTACTTTCGATAACTTCTAACACTAAGAATCTGAGAACAACAGCCTCTCACAAGTAGACCTGAACAGAAATCCAGGCCGGTCAGGAGCCAAACTGCAAACGGTAAACCTCTTCCTCTTGATCGGTCTCCACCTCCAAATCGGAGGTAGCATAGGCTACACACAGCAGCACAAAGCCCTGAGCCTGCAGTTCTGGCCCAATCCCCATTGCCTCTGTCTGAGTCACAGATCCCGACTTCAGCCGCCCCGCACAGGTGGTGCAAACCCCCGCCTGACAAGAGGAAGGCAGCTCTATCCCGTGCTCCAGAGCAGCTTGTAAAACCGTCTGATCCGCAGAGGCGGGGAAGCGGTAGGTTTGGCCGCGGTGATGAAGGGTTACTTGATAAGCCGTAGCAGACATCAGGAACGGGCTCCCGACGGAGTACGGGTCACCGTCAGAGACTGTGGCTGGCGCATTTTCTTCACCAGAGCCTGGATCTTTTTGGCTCCTTCCTTTTGCAGGTCGGCGATGTAGTGGCCTTTGAGCCGCTCCGCCTCAGCTTCATCGGAGAAGGGGCCGTAGTAGTAGGTGCAGTCCTCGGTGGTGATCTCGATCCAGACCGACAGGCCGCGCAGCTTATCCAACAGACTGACCAAAGGGTTGCTCACGGGATCCATCCCCCATTATCAAGTCTAGCAATCATTGGATGTCCTTTTGCAATCCCCTAGATTCTACTACTTTTATTGACGATTTATTGAGGAATGTATCAACCTCAGGGCGTTTGAGGTGGTGGGGAGAGCGCTGCCGGTGGATTTCGTAGAGGGCAATGCCGGCGGCCACAGAAGCATTCAAGCTTTCAGTACGGCCTGCCAAGGGAATGGACAGCAGTTGGTCACAATGGCGCTGTGTGAGCAGGCTAATCCCTTCCCCCTCGGATCCCACTACCAAGGCAATGGGCCGTTGAAAATCGGCTCTATAGATGAGGTCAGTCCCTCGGCTGGTGGTGCCATAAACCCAAAACCCCTGCTCTTTGAGGTATTCCAAAGCCCGATTCAAATTCACCACCCGCGCCACCGGCAAGGTGGAGAGGGCTCCCGCCGCTACCTTCATCACCGTCGAGGTTACCCCTGCTGCCCGCCGTTGTGGGATCACCATCCCCTGCATGCCAAAAGCCTCCACACTACGGGCAATGGCTCCCAAGTTATGGGGATCCTGGATCCCGTCTAGGACTACCAGCACTGGATTGGGGCTGGCCTGCCGGCTTCTTTCCACCAAATCCTCCAGGGCCACGTACTGATAAGGCGTGGCTTGGGCAGCGATACCCTGGTGGTTGGCGCCAGCCGTGAGGGCGTTCAGCCGCTTTGGAGACACTTCGTCGATAACGGTGCCCCGCGCTTTGGCTTCTTCCAACAGAGACAAAAATTGGGGGCTGTAGCGCAACTTCGGCAAGATCCAAACCCGATTGAGGGTGGCTTGACTTTTCAAAGCAGCCAGTACTGTCTGGCGACCGTAGATAATCTCTTGCTCCAGCTCGGTCTCCGGATTCCCGTCGGCCTGAGGCTGAACTTCCCCTGGCAAGATCCCTGTCTCGCCAGTAGAGAGGCCGGGATCCAGCTCGCCTACTGGTTGAGGAGCCACCTTGCCCTGGGGCCACTGCCGTTGCGCGTCGCGACGGATGGGCTTCACTGGAGCCTCTCGGAGGGCAAGCTTGGGATCCCCGTCTCGGCGTTTGGGCCGCTGTACCCGCTTGCTAACGGATTGCCCTGCCCTTCGCGGCTGCAGTTTGCCCGAGCGAGACAGCCGTGAAGCAGGTTTGCGCTGAGAAGTCTTGGGCATGGGCGTGGAAGATGGAAAGACGGAAAGACTATCCTAACCTTCCCACTCGCCTAGGGTCTCAGCCAAAACATCAGTGAGGGCGAGGATATGGCGCAGCCGTTCGGGATTGGCCAGGTAGAGATAGCCCAGAACTGTTTCCAGGCCGCTGGCGTTTTGGTAATCGGCCAGAGGCAGATGCCGGGGTGGGCGACCGCAGCCATTGCGACCCCAGCGGACAATTTCCTGCTCTTCGGGGTTGAGATGGGGCAACAGGGCCAACAGCAACTTGGCCTGAGCCGAGCCGCGCACCCGCCTCACCACCTGCTGATGATAGCGCTCCAGTCGATCTGGCGGAAATAATCGTTGCCGCCGCACGTGCAGTTCGTAAATGGCGTCTCCCAGGTAGGCCAAGGCTGCGGGCGATAGGCGGCGAATCTCGGCCAAGGAGAGCCTTTCGGAAGTGGGCTCGAACAGCAGATCGTTCACAGCAGCTCACGAAAGATAGGCAGAAAAAATGTCTAGAACCGCTGTCATCGGCTCATTGCAGGATTCAGTCCATGCTAAGACAAGCTTCCTCTGGTCTGCTAGCCTGACTCGCGCTCTTTCCCCCCTTGCAGGTGATTTGGATCACGAGGCCCAGAGAGAAAAGGTGCTATCGAGTAGACAGGGCAAAGCCGGTTAAGGGGCTGATGTTATGAGCCTTGAAAAGCCAGTTGGAGTTACTGCCAAGAATCTGGAGAGCAAAATCCAAGAAATTGTGGGTGAGCTGGCCAGCGATCAGCGTGAAAGGCTGGAAGGTAAGGCCGAGCAAACAAAGGCAGCCACCCACCCTGGAGTCGAGGATGCTCGAGAAGCGATTAAAGACGTTGTGGATGATCCAACGGATGGCCAATAGCTCCAGTTAAGATGCGGGGACAAGGAGATCTGCATTCAGCAAAAGCAGGTAGGCGACGACCGCCCCCCCCATACCCCCTACCAAAAAGCCAGCGGCCAATTCGCTCCAAGATTGGGATCCCCCTACCGGCCCTATGTTGCGCTGCGAGGTGACAGAGCCGTAGAGAGAAAGGGCCGCCGTCAGAATCAAGATCAGGCCACAGGCTCCCAAAAAGCCGCTCAGCAGACCGATGGGCTCGTTGCGCAGCGGCCCCAGCTTGGCAAAGGGGCCTACCAGCCAATAGCCGTGGGCCATACCGATTTCCAAGCCCCGCCAAATGGAACTCAATCCCGGTCGGTTGATGGGCAGCCAGTCGATCAACAGCCGGACAACAGGCGCGTGGTTGATCGGTGTCCAGAGATCCCCAATTTGCGGATCTCCCTCAGGGACGGTGACACATCCCTCATCCATATTCAACCTATTCAACGGAGCAGGATCGGCATTGGGTTCGACCATTTCAGCAACTCTGTGTCCGGTTCAAGAGAGGATGGAAAAAAGCTCAAAAAAGCAGGGATCCCACCGGGCGTAGGTTGCGCTGGGGATCCCTGGCCTACACTCAGAACGTCAAAATGTCGGGGAAGAAGCGATTGATCTCGATGAACAGGGCAAAAACGAAGCTGGAAAACAGGATAAACGCCACCGGAGCAGTGGTGAGAAACTTGGTGAAGTCAGCCATAGACGCCTCTCAAAAGTTAAATAAATCGAGTTAGAAAGCCGGGCTCAGCTCCTCAGCGGGGCGAGATGGGCACAGCCGCTTCCGGCTCTCGAATTTCGCCGCTGGCAATTTCCTTAAAAGCAGCAGCGGGCCAAGCCAAAGCCGTGAGGAAGCACCGCAGCGCCAGCGGTACATCGATCAGGCTTTCTTTCATTTCGGGGCTATCCTCATCCCGAACCGCGATCAGGTAAGAACGCCCCGCCCAGCCCAGCCAACCGGCAATATACAGGAAGAGCAGACCGGGGATGAGAAACTCGCCCGCATGGTTCAACCGACCATCCGTAACCAGGTGGGGCAGGCCCTCTTCGCCGCAGAGCAGCTTGCTGTAGCGCTCAAAGCGCTTGCTGGTTTGGGCCAGCTTTTGCTGGTAGACGGGAGCCATAGCAGGGCTGGCGTTGAGGATCTTCTCCTCTAGGCTGCTCAGGCGTTCGTTCATCAGGGCCTGAAAGGCGGGAACTTCGCTGCAAGGTTTCAGACCGATCAAGGGCTCTGCCTGCACAGATTGGGCGAGGCCAAGCGCGATGCAAAGGGCCAAAAGAAGGCTTAAAAAGGTTCGCATAGCAGGATGTGTCCTTGAGGTAGGGGTCTAGGATCTGTCCAAATGCTAAGGGATGCTAAGTGCAGCAACAGGCACTAAACGGTTAGTATCATACTCCTGAGCGCCTCGCCCCGACGGATCCTGAGTTTTAGCTCACACAATTCTTAATTTAAGGATCCCAAGGCTTTCCTATTCCTTTCCCCAGCTTGCTCTCCCATGCCCCGCGTCCTTGCCATCGAAACCAGTTGTGACGAAACGGCTGTGGCTGTGGTGGCGGCGGATGCAGCCTGGCCGGGGTTTGCCCCACGGCAGCTCAGCTCCGTGGTGGCCAGCCAAATCGACCTTCATGCTGCTTATGGGGGGGTGGTGCCGGAGGTGGCCTCTCGTCAGCATGTGGAAACCTTGCCCTTTGTGCTAGAGGCTGCTCTGCAGCAGGCCGGATTGGAGGTGGCCGAGGTAGATGCCATTGCCGTAACTTGTGCGCCGGGCCTGGTGGGATCCCTGCTGGTGGGGCTGATGGGGGCCAAGACCCTGGCTTTGCTTTACGACAAGCCCCTGATCGGGGTGCATCATCTGGAGGGCCATCTCTTCAGCGGCTTCTTGGCAGAGCCCGATTTGCGCCCCCCCTGCCTATGCCTTTTGGTATCGGGAGGCCATACCAGCCTGATTTGGATGAAGGACTACGGGGACTACCAGACGGTGGGCCGCACCCGCGACGATGCTGCCGGCGAGGCATTTGATAAGGTGGCGCGGCTGTTGGGGCTGGGCTATCCGGGGGGACCGCAGATTGACCGCTGGGCTCAGCAGGGGGATCCGCAGCGCTTTCCCCTGCCCGAGGGCAAAGTGGAGCATCCCTACGACACAAGCTTCAGCGGCCTGAAAACGGCGGTGTTGCGCCTAGTCCAGCAGTTGCAGCAGCAAGGCCAGGAGTTGCCCATTGCCGACATTGCCGCCAGCTTCCAGGCCTGTCTGACCCATGTGCTCACCGAAAAGGCAGTGGCCTGCGCCGAGGCGCTGGGCCTCTCGACGCTGCTGCTGACGGGAGGGGTAGCTGCCAATCGGGAGCTGAGGGCCCGCCTCAGGGAAGCAGCTCGGCAAAAGGGGTTGCGGGTGGTGATCCCGCCTCTAGCCCTCTGCACCGACAATGCCGCCATGATTGGGGCAGCTGGGCTCTGCCACTGGATGCGGGGGGAGGTCTCGCCGCTGGAGCTGGGGGTGGCCTCGCGCATGCCCCTAGAAGGGATCCCTTCCCTCTACATGGATGGGGGCGGAGCTCACAGAGAAGAACAGACGGGATCCGCCGCCCTCTGACGTTGCCTCACCTCAAGGTAGATGAGCAGCGCGTTGATGTCGGCGGGGTTGACACCGCCGATGCGGGCCGCCTGGCCCACGGTTAGCGGGCGCACCGCCGAGAGCTTATCCCGCGACTCTTTGGAGAGGGTGGGGATGGAGTGGTAGTCCAGATCGGGGGGCAGAGGGCGGTGGTACTGCTTGCTCACCTGCTCAATTTGGCTCTGCTGCCGCTGGATGTAGCCGCTGTATTTGACGGCAATCTCTGCCGCCTCCTGCTCAAAGGGATCCAGCTCCGCATCCCCCAGCCCCAGTTCCAGGAGATCGGAGTAGTGAATCTGGTTGCGGCGCAAGATCTCGGCCAGAGTGGCGGATCCCTTGATCCCCTGCCCCGTCAGTTGGCTTAGTTGGATGCCGGCCAGGTCGTGGGCCTTCACCCGCTGCGTTTCCAGGCGCTCGATTTCTGCGGCAATGCGCGCTTGCTTGGCTTGGAACAGGGCCCAGCGCCGGTCATCGATCAAGCCCCATTCTCGCCCCAGGGGGGTGAGCCGTTGGTCGGCATTGTCGGAGCGCAGGATGAGGCGGTATTCGGAGCGGCTGGTGAGCATGCGGTAGGGCTCCCGCAGTTCTTTGGTGCAGAGATCGTCGATGAGGGTGCCGATGTAGCTGGACTCCCGCGGCAGGGTGACCAGGGGCTTGCCCTGAACCAGGCGGGCAGCGTTGATCCCGGCCATCAGCCCCTGAGCTGCCGCCTCTTCGTAGCCGGTGGTGCCGTTGATCTGGCCGGCGCAAAACAGCCCCTGCACCTTTTTGGTCATCAGAGTGGGGTAGAGCTGGGTGGCCGGCAGATAGTCGTATTCCACCGCATAGGCAGGCCGCAGCATGACGCACCGCTCCAGGCCAGGCAAGGAGCGCAACATCTGGATCTGGATTTTCTCCGGCATCCCCGTGGAGAACCCCTGGATGTAGAGCTCCGGCAGATCCCGCCCTTCCGGCTCAATAAAAATCTGATGGCTTTCCTTGTCGGCAAAGCGGACAATCTTGTCTTCGATGCTGGGGCAGTAGCGGGGCCCTTTGGCCTCCACCCAGCCGCCATAGACAGGGGTTTCGTGGAGATTTTCCCGGATGATGCGGTGGGTCTCTGGGGTGGTGCGGGTCAAGTAGCAATCCATCTGCTCCCTTGGCACCCACACCTCGGGGTCGAAGCTAAACCAGCGCACATCGGGATCCCCCGGTTGCCGCTCCATGACGGAAAAATCCACGCTGCGCCGATCCACGCGGGCAGGGGTGCCGGTTTTCAGCCGGCCCGTTTCAAAGCCCAGTTGGCGCAGGGTGTCGGTCAGCCCTTCCACGGCAAATTCCCCTGCTCGTCCGGCAGCTTGCCAGTGGCGACCAATCCAGATGCGCCCCCCCAAAAACGTACCGGTGGTCAGGATCACCGCCCGACAGCCGAAGATGGTGCCGAAATGGGTGACCACGCCCACCACCTCGTCGTTGCGCCCCAACACCAAATCGGTGACAGTGCCCTCGCGAATCGTCAGGTTAGGCTGGTTTTCCACCACCGAGCGCATCACCCGCGCATATTCCCTTTTGTCGGTTTGCGCCCGCAGCGCCCACACCGCCGGCCCCCGCGAACGGTTGAGCACCCGCTTTTGCAAATAGGTGCGGTCGGTAACTTTGCCCATCTCGCCGCCGAGGGCATCGATTTCGTGTACCAGTTGCGATTTGGCCGGGCCGCCGACGGCGGGGTTACAGGGTTGCCAGGCGATCTTGTCCAGATTCAATGTCAGCATGAGGGTGTTGCAGCCCAGCCGCGCTGCTGCCAACGCTGCCTCGCAGCCGGAGTGCCCCCCGCCGACCACCACCACATCGTAGTGATCGAGAAAATCAATGCTGTCCCGTCCAACTCTGAGCATAGGGTGGCAATTCCAAAATGAATAGCCGGGATCCCCGGTCTTTTAATTTTCAGGTTATTTCAGCTCGCTTATCCAGCTTAGCGATGGCGGCAACGGATAGGGTTATTTGCGACCGGCCTGAGGCAGGCAGAGCAGTAGGGAAAGTTTTCTGTTGCCCTGGGAAATAAAGTTGGGTAGAGGCTCAGTTCCCAGCCTAAGTCACCTGATTGAAGAGTTGAAGAGACCTCAGGGCGCTGGGATCAGCTCCCCCAAGGCTGCCGATAGCAGGGGATCCCAGAGGAAAGGGCAGAGTCGCCCAAGGGATGTTGCGGCTCATACAAACACCAGACAGCCCGCCTGAGAGAGCCAAGCACCGATTCCATTATCCTCAACCGGATCTAATCCAGACTATTTTAGTCGGGTTTAGTTGACGCGGCAGATTGCGGGTGATAAGATTCCCCCCAACGATAGGTAAGTTCAATCCAGCGCCCACCCTTTCCTTCACCTTGAGGCTGCCCATGTCCCAAACTCTTTCCGAACGCCCGCTCAGCCCTGCCGATTCCCCGTTGGCCTCTGCCTTGCACAGCTCCAAGGTGGGCTTCAGCCGTTTGCGCTGTCGGGAGTGTGGCGCCGAGTATGAGCCGGTCGCCAAGCATGTTTGTGAGCTGTGTTTCGGCCCCCTCGAAGTGGCTTATGACTACGACTGGCTGAGGCACAGCGTCAGCCGGCAGAGCATCCAAGCTGGGCCGCTGTCTATCTGGCGCTATCGGCCTTTTCTGCCAGTAACTTCTGAGAAGCCCATTGATGTGGGCACGGGCCTGACCCCTCTGATCAAAGCGGAGCGGCTGGGTCGGCGGCTGGGGTTAAAAAATCTTTACATCAAGAACGATGCCGTCAACATGCCCACCCTTAGCTTCAAGGATCGGGTGGTGTCGGTGGCGCTGACCCGCGCCAAGGAGCTGGGTTTTACCACCGTTTCCTGCGCCAGCACGGGCAATCTGGCCAACTCCACCGCTGCTATTGCCGCCCACGCCGGCTTGGACTGCACCATCTTCATCCCGGCGGACTTAGAAGCGGGCAAAGTGCTGGGATCCCTGATTTACAACCCCACCGTTATGGCTGTAGAGGGCAACTACGACCAGGTGAACCGCCTCTGCGCCGAGGTGGCGGATCGCTACGGCTGGGGCTTCGTCAATATCAACCTGCGCCCCTACTACTCGGAAGGCTCCAAAACCCTGGCCTACGAGGTGGTGGAGCAACTGGGCTGGCAACTGCCGGATCAGGTGGTGATCCCATTGGCCTCGGGATCCCTGTACACCAAGGTTTATAAAGGCTTCCAGGAGTTTGTGAAGGTGGGGCTGGTGGCGGATAAGCCGGTCACCTTCCACGGCGCCCAGGCGCAGGGATGTTCGCCCATTGCCCAAGCGTTTCGCGAGGGGCGGGATTTTGTCAGCCCTGTTAAGCCCAATACCATCGCCAAGTCCATCGCCATCGGCAACCCTGCCGACGGGATCTACGCCCTGGACATTGCCCGCAGAACCGGTGGGCAGATCGAGACGGCTGCCGATCCGGAGATTGTTGCCGGCATCAAGCTTTTGGCCGAGACCGAAGGCATCTTCACCGAGACTGCCGGCGGCACCACCATTGCCGTGCTCAAACACCTGGCAGAATCCGGTCAAATCGATCCGGAGGCGGTTACAGTAGCCTACATTACCGGCAACGGCCTGAAGACCCAGGAGGCGGTTCAAGCCCACGTAGGCCATCCGCTGGTGATCTCGCCCAGGCTGGAGAGCTTTGAACAGGCTTTGGAGCGGGCCCGCACCCTGGAGCGGCTGGACTGGCAGGAGGCATCAGTATGAACTCGGTTTGCAGGGAAGACCCTCTCCATTGCCTCTTAACAGAATCTTAATGAAGAACTGTTAAGATCCCTGGCGTAGACCTATTGGCTCAGGAGCTTTGCACAATGCCTATCTTTCCTTCTGTTCAACGCCTTGTTCGCCGTTGGATCCCGTTGGCGGCTGTAGTGGCCCCGCTTGTCTTTGCTCCTGCGGCCCAGCCTCAAGGGCTAAACACCATTGCCGTTGAGCTGGAAACTTTGCCCAGCAGCTACTCGACGCTGGCGGCAGCTTTGCGGGCGACGGGCCTGAATACGGCGTTGGCAGGGCCGGGGCCGTTCACGGTCTTTGCCCCTTCCGATGTGGCCTTTGGGCAACTGCCGCCGGGTATGGTGGAGACGCTGTTGCAGCCGGCCAGCCGGGCTCAGCTCACCCGCATTCTCACGTATCATGTGGTGCCGGGGCGGATTACCTCGTTTGACCTGCGGCCCGGCCAATCGACCACTCTGACCACCTTGGCAGGGCTGCCGCTGCAGGTGCAGGTGGGATCCGATGGCAGCATCCGGGTCAACGGGGCTAACGTGAACCTGGCGGATATTCCAGTTTCCAACGGCGTGATTCACGGCATCGATGGGGTGCTGCTACCCTAGTTTTTTGATGTTGGTTAATGGACGAGGCATTGGGCTATGGCAGTCAAGGTGCTGATTCCCAACACGCTGCGGGCGCTCACCCAGGATCAGGGGGTGGTGAATTGCGAGGGATCCACCATCCGCGAATTGTTGGATGCTTTGGAACAACGCTGTCCGGGGATTAAGGCGCGGCTGTGCGATGAGAAGGGGGAATTGCGCCGCTTCGTCAACTTTTATGTGAACAGCGAAGACATTCGCTTCCTCAAGGGATGTGACACCCCTCTGCAAGATGGGGATGAGGTGAGCATCGTCCCTGCCGTTGCTGGGGGCTGAGGGCTGCCAAGCCTGCCGTGGACGCTGTGGAGTGGTTGAGCCAGCCGGCCCCGCTGGTGGCACCTGCCTTGCTGGGCATGGTTCTGGTGCGGCAATTTGCCGATGGGCTGCAGGTGCGGGCCCAGATCGTAGAGACGGAGGCCTACACGGCTGGGGATCCGGCCTGCCATGCCTACCGCCGCAAGACCCAACGCAACCAGGTCATGTTTGGCCCGCCAGGGCATCTCTACATCTATCGCATCTACGGCCTCTACCACTGTCTAAATATCGTTACCGAGCCAGAAGGGATCCCGGCGGCGGTTCTGATCCGGGCAGCTCAGTTGGATCGCCTGCCAGACTGGATCCCGGCCAACAAACAGAATCAGCCAGCACGGGCGGCGGCGGGGCCGGGCCTGCTCTGTCAAGCACTGCGCATCGACGGATCCCACAACGGCTGGCGGCTAGAGCGGGCGGAAGCCGGCCAGGAAGGCATTTGGCTGGAGGGATCCCCCTCTTGGCAAACGCAGTTGCCTATTGTCCAGACCACCCGCATCGGTATCACTCAGGGGGCTGAGATCCCGTGGCGCTGGTACATTGGTGGACATCCGGCGGTGTCGCGCTATTAGTGGGGGCAGGCGGACAATGCTCGCAGAAGGCAGTGGCTAAAGGACTCCGTCCCGCTTACGCGAAAGGACTCCGTCCCGCTGACGCGAACGGCAGGGGCTGTCTGGGTTGGTCAGCGGGGTTGTGCTGCTCTTGCTGGGGTTGCCCACGTTGGCCCAGCCTGTCCCAACTTTTCCAGGACTCTTGACGATGCAAGCCCAGACCCACTCCACCTATCGCACCGGGTTTCAGCGCTGGCGGGCGGGAGAAGCTCAGGGGTTTCAGGACTGGTCAACCCAAGGGATCCGCCTGAACGCCCGAGGGCAATTGGTCTTGGATCCAGAGGGTTTGCGGCAAGAAGTCAGCCTTGAAGAGCCTGAGGTGGCGCTAAGGACTCCGTCCCGCTTACGCGATCGGGGGCGCCCTTTCTATCCCCTTGGCCCCTACTGGGTGGGAGAAGCCACCAGCCCAGCAGTCCCCACCAGCTTCCCTATGGTCGGGGCAATCGCTTCCTGGAATGCCACCACGCCCCCCGGCACCTGGTTGGAACTGTGGATTCGGGCCAAGCTTTCAGACCGCTGGACAAAGTGGTATCACGGCGGGGTATGGGCTGCGGATCCCTTGACTCTGGCCAGCCACTCAGTGCAAGGACAAGGGGATGAGGATGGCAACCTGTACACGGACTTGCTGGTGCTCAAGGATACCCTCAACGGAGCAGAAGCCTTCCAGGTCAGGGTGCGCCTGTTCACGCAAGAGCCAGGCCGTTCTGCCGTTGTGGATCAGGTGGCAGTTGCCATTTCCAACGAGCCGGTCAGGCCCAGCCGCCTATCCCCTGGGGATCCCAGCCGCTGGGGCAAAATCTTGGATCTGCCTTTGTGCTCCCAGATGGTGTACCCCGATGGGGGAGAGGTCTGGTGTAGCCCCACCTCTTTGGCGATGGTGATGGCCTACTGGAAGCGGGATCCCCGCCCCTGTGAGGTGTTGGTGCGCGCAGCAGTGGCCGGTGTGTATGACCGGGTTTACCAGGGCCATGGCAACTGGGCTTTCAACGTCGCCCATGCTGCCGAGCAGGGTTTGTCCGGCGTGGTGGCGCGGCTGGAGAGCTTGGCCCAAGCAGAAGCCTGGATCGCGGCAGGGGTTCCGGTGGTCCTCAGCTATGCCTGGGGCGAGGGAGAACTGGAAGGGGCGCCGATCCCCAAAAGCAAGGGTCATTTGGCGGTGCTGGTGGGATTTGCTCGCGGCAGCGGTGCGGAGCAGTTTAGCCACGGGGATCCCATCGTCCACGATCCGGCGGCCAAAACCAACGAAGAGGTTCGCCGTACCTACCGCCGCGAACAGCTAGAGTCGTTGTGGCTGGAGCACTCCGGGGGTACCGTCTACTTGATTCATCCGCGAGAGTGGCCTGTCCCCACTCTATAGCCGAACCGGGCGAACGCGGGCAGCATCGACTTACAGCGCTACCGCTATGGCCTGGATGATTTCCTGGCCGCTGAAACTGCTATCTGGTCTTTCGGTGGGGATTTGAGTAAGGATAGATGGAGTGAGGAGTGCGACTCACCTGCGGGTGAGGATGGTTGGTCATGAATAGGAATGCGGTTCAGGGGCCAAGGCATTGGTCGAGGTGGCTCCTGCGGCAGAGAGGGTGCTGGGCAATTCTCGCCGGTTTGTACGCTGATGAAGGTAAGCGTGGGGGTTTGGGTTTCCGCCATTTCCCAGTTTGTGGGAGGGGATGAGCTGCATCATGCCACGACGGGCTTCCCTGACACCGCTACCTTGGCCTGCGCTGAGTGCCTTGGTGCTGGCTCTCTCGGGCTGTGGCGAGCTTTCTTCTTCTAGTCTGTCTCCCAGCGTTGTTCCCCCTGCGGCCCTACAGCCGGTTTTAACTCCAACTCCTCTCCCTCCCTCCCCGCTTTCTCTGACTTTCGAGCAAGCCCGCCAGTCCGGCTTGTCGGTGCCCAGCAACCGCATCGTTCTGCTGCTCCAGGAACAGGGATCCGATCTGGTGGCCCAGCTACCGGCCTCAGAGGTGGATCGCTGGCTGGCTCGCACTCCCACCTGGCCGGGGGTGGAA
Source organism: Synechococcus sp. R5-15 (assembly GCF_047462035.1). Lineage (NCBI taxonomy): Bacteria > Bacillati > Cyanobacteriota > Cyanophyceae > Synechococcales > Synechococcaceae > Synechococcus > Synechococcus sp. R5-15. Next base: position 17,433 of record NZ_JANSIK010000003.1, read on the forward strand.
GGGATCGACCTGAGCATTACCCTGGGCACCTATCGCCAAACCGCCACTGCCCCTTTGCGCCCGGGGCAACCGGCCACTTTCACCTTCACCAATCCTCCCGCCGGGGAAGCGGAGCTCAGCGCCATCGCCTATCGGGGATCCACCACTCTGGCGCAGGGGAAGGGATCCCTGACCCTTTCTGTCCGCTCTGGGGGTTCTGGCGGTGCTAACCGTCCTCCCCAAGACACAGAGCGTCAGCGTCGCCTTTCGATGTTGGTGCTCTCTGAGGTGGGGGTACCGCTGCTGCACACCAGCTCGGCAGCGCCCACCCTTGGCCAGCCGTTGCTGCTCTCAGGGGAAAATTTGGAGCGGGTGGAAACAGTTCTCTTTGCTGCAGCAGCCAATCCCGAGCGCATCCTGAAGGGGGAAATTCGCTCCCGCAGCGGTGACCGTTTGGTGGTGATGCCGCCTTCTTCTCTTTCCGGCTCAGTTTGGGTTGCTGTTGCGGATGCTTCCGGGCAAGGGTTGGGCACTCTGGTCTACGATTGGCCTGCCGCTACTCCTTCCCCCAGCCCCTCTCCCACCCCCACTGCTCCGGCAGCATCGGCCTGGGTGGTGGAAACTTTGCTGGATGGCCGCACCTCGCCCGCGGCAGATCCTGTCGGCAACGCCCCTGATAACACCGGCACCGAGTCCAGGATCTACCTGCAGCAAATCAGCGGCATTGCTGTGGATCCTGAAGGAGCCTTCTATTTAGCCGATAGAGCCCAGCACCGCATCTTCCGGCTGTCTCCAGAGGGGGAATTGGAAGTTTGGGCCGGCACAGGCCAAGCAGGCCGCCGCGACGGAGCAGCCAATCAAGCTCAGTTTGACTCCCCACAGGGGCTGCTCTGGGATCCCAAGGGGGGATTGTGGGTGGCCGACAGCGGCAACCATTGCCTGCGCTATATCAACCTGCAACGACAGGTGAGCACCTTTGCCGGCACTTGTATAGCCGGATACCGAGATGGGGGGCTTGACCGAGCTCAGTTCCGGGAGCCATCTGGGCTGGCTTTGGGTTCAGATGGCAGCCTCTACGTTGCCGACCGCGCCAATCGCCGCATCCGCCGCATCACCCCTGCCGGTGAGGTGACCACGGTTGCCGGCACGGGCCAGCCGGGATTCGCCGACGGCCCAGCAGAACAGGCCCAGCTCCTGCAGCCCACGGCTCTGGCGGTGGATAAGGAGGGGAACCTCTGGATTGCCGATGGACATCGCCTGCGCCGGCTCTCTGCTGGCGGACGAGTGACCACCCTCTCCGGGGCAGAGCCAGGCTATCGGGATGGCCCCCTGGCAGAGGCCCGTTTTCAAACCCTGGGGGGGCTGGCCTTCGATGCGGCAGGCAACCTCTGGGTGGCCGACCGAGATAACCATCGCATTCGTCGTCTTCAGCCTGGGGGACAAGTTTCCACCTTGGCCGGACAGAATCAGCGCGGTTGGCAGGATGGCCCCACCTCGGCAGCCCGGTTTGAGCAGCCTGCCGGCTTGGTAGTCTTAGCGGATGGCAGTGTGGTGGTGGTGGATGCCGGCTTGCCGGGCTTGCGTCGCATAAGCCGCGTTGCTTCTGGGCCTGTCACCCCAACCCCTGGGGGATCTCTGTAGGCTCTTGACAGGCCGCCGTCTCTCAGGTTTCACAGGGATCCCCATCTACTCAATCACCACACTCTTCGGGCCGGCGTTCACCTCTGGGCGACCCTGATTGAAGTTGGCCAGGAAGGTGTCTGGATCTTTGAGGCTGAAGACCAGCTTTTTGCAGGGCACTTGCAGCCCCACCGGCCCCAGCAACGGAATAAAAAGAGGCTTTTCCTGCACCAGTGGAATGGCAATTACCCCTTGGGTGCTGGTGACCGGGCCAACGATCCCCTGAAAATCGGTGCGCACGCCCACCCCGTAGTACCAGGGCCAGGGAAAGCGCTCCCCTCGCCCCAACTCGCTCAAGGAGAACGTCTCGTTGAACAGGCTGCCCGCCCGCACAATGAGCTTGTCTTGCAGCAGATCGACATAGGCCGCCTCGCTGCTCACCCCAAACAGAGCCAGCGGCAAACTGGCTAGGGGATTGGAGTCGATGGCCATGTAATAACGCATGAGAAGTCTCCGAGTTCACAGATGGGTGACCAGGTGAGCCGCGGCCCCTAGCCTTGCCAATTATAAAAAATCTTCCCCGTTGCTCGACTGACCAAAAGGGATCCCATCTGCCCATTAGCTAACCGAGTATGATGGGTTGCTTGGAGCGTCCTTTGAGGACTCCGTCCCGCTAACGCGAACAGCAAGCCACTGGCCAGCGAGGAAAACAGGATGGATCTGCGAGCCCTCATTCGCTTGGTGCCCGATTTTCCCAGACCCGGCATCCTCTTTCGGGATATGACCCCCCTGCTGCAGGATCCGGCAGGCTTCCGGGCGGCTATTGAACAGTTGGCCGCCGGCACCACCGGCATGGGATCCCTAGATTATGTGGTCGGCATCGAGTCGCGGGGGTTCATTTTAGGGGCTGCTTTGGCACAACACCTGGGCTTGGGCTTTGTCCCGGTTCGCAAGCCAGGCAAACTGCCGCCGCCGGTGCTCAGCCAGACTTACAGCCTGGAATACGGCCAAGACCAGCTCCAACTGCACGCCCACGCCCTGCGGCCTGGAGAGCGGGTGTTGATCGTGGATGATGTCATTGCCACCGGGGGTACAGCCGCTGCCACCGCCCAATTGGTGGCCCAGAGCGGCGCTGAGGTGGGGGGATTTGCCTTCTTAATCGAGCTGGCCTTTTTGTCCGGCTGCAAGGCTCTTCCCCCTGGGATCCCTGCCCATGTGGTGATGGTAGAGGAAGGCAACTGAGTTCCTCAAGTAAGGTGCACCGACTGTTGGACGAGGATCCCTGGTGTTTTGGGCAAAGGTTGGCTCAAGCGGCTGATCTGAGCCTGCGCCTGCAGTTGTTCGTCAATCCAGTCCGCCAGTTCCCGCATGTAAAGCGCCACATGGATCGCCTGGTCGCGCTGTGCTGGCTCCACACCTTTTTCCGCCAGGCGGGCCAGAATTACGGGATCGCTCAGCTCCTCCAGGGCGGCAAAGTCTTCCGGTTGGTCGAACCCCAGCTCTGCCATTTTCTCGAACACATACCCCAGCCGCAGGCCGGTGGCCTCGCACTGCCCCTCCAGTTGCCAGGGATCCCTCAAGGCCAGGGCAACAGTTCGGTAGGCGGTTTGGGCGATGGAGCGCCAGGTGCCGCGGTGGATGCGCAGGCTGAGTTGCTGCCGATCCCAGCCCAGGGCTTCTCGCACCAACAGGCCGCAATTGCAGCGGGTGCTGTCCCGCCAGCAGTACTCCCAGTCCCAGAAGCCCCAGTGTTGGGATTGGATACGATCCGCGGTGCGGCGCAGGAGAGCTGCCAACTCAGGTGTGGGGCGCATGAGGCAACACAGAGCTAAACAAAAAACAACAAAACAAAAAACAACAAATATAGAGCGCCTCCAGTCTAGGCAGGCGAGCGATGGAGAACAAGCCCAGCTCAATCTTCTTTACATTCCTGGTCGCAACAGCATTGCGGAGCAACATATTCCTGTTCGGGCCTGTCCTCCGAGGGCAAAGCTCGTTGCCGTTGCCAAGCCCCCCAAGCCACCCCTGCCAACACCAGCGAGGCCCCGCCCAGGTAGGTGCCCCCTGCTGGCAAGCCCGCCAAGGCCAAGGCCAGGGATCCCCCCCAGAGGGTCATGGCGTAGATGAGCAGCACTGAATGCCGATGGGATAGGCCGGCTTTGAGCAAGCGGTGGTGCAAGTGGCCTTTGTCGGGATGGAAAGGCGACTTCCCCCTGGCCAGCCGTTTGAGGATCACGGTGGACATATCCAGGATCGGCACCGCCAAGATAAAGAAAGGCAGAGCCACTGCCAGCGTGGTCACCCCCTTGGCCACCCCGATCACCCCGATCCCAGCCAGGGTAAAGCCCAAAAAATAGGCCCCCCCATCCCCCATGAAGATCTGCGCTGGGTTGAAGTTGTAGCGCAAAAAGCCTAGGCAAGCTCCCGCCAAAGCCGCCGCCAGCATGGCCGCCGCCGGTCGATCCAGCAGCAGGGTTACGATCAGCATCACCACTGCCGCAATTCCCGACACCCCTGCCGCCAGCCCATCCAGCCCGTCCATGAAGTTGATGGCGTTGGCCATCCCCACCAGCCAGAACAGGGTAATCAGCAGGCTCAACCACACCGGAAAGGGCCAGATCCCTCTCCCGGGCAGACTGATGAACTCAATGCGCACCCCTACTCCCCAAGCGGCAGCAGCCACGCCGAATTGCATCAACAAGCGGGAAAAAGGCGACAGGTGAAACAGGTCGTCCGCCAGGCCAATCAAAAAAAACAAAACCCCACCGATCGTCACCCCCCAAATCTCGTACTCCTGCTCGGTGCGCAAGCCCCCAAAAGCTCCGGCTCCCCAGAGCAACAGCAGGGCCACCAAGTTGCCAAAAAAGATGGAAACCCCCCCCAGGCGCACCATCGGTTGCTGGTGGATCTTGCGCTCGTCGGGAAAGTCCAACTGGCCACTGCGGATCCCGACCGCCTTCACCACCGGGGTTGCCCACAGAACCACACAGGCAGCAGCCAGAAAGGCAACCAAGTAGGGCATAGCAAGCCGTGGCGAGGATTGCGGTTATCCCAAGTGGGGGTAGAGGGGGAAACGACGACAGAGCTGAGCCACCCGCTGGCGACACTCTTCCAATACAGCAGGCTCCTCAGGCTGAAACAGACAATCGGCGATGATCTCCCCAATTTTTTCAAATTCTACCGGCCCCAGGCCGCGGGTGGTCAAGGCCGGGGATCCCAGGCGCAGTCCGCTGGCCACGAAAGGCGGCTGTGGGTCGAAGGGAATGGTGTTTTTGTTGGCGGTGATATGGATCTCGTCCATTAGCCGATCCGCCCGTTTGCCTGTCATCACCGGATCCGCCGCCCCCACTTTTTCCAGCACCGCCGAAACCGAGCGCAGATCCAGCAGCATCAGGTGGTTGTCTGTGCCCCCGGAAACCAGCCGAATGCCCCGCCGTTGCAGGGATCCCGCCAGGGCTTGGGCATTGGCGATAACTTGGGCCGAGTACTGGGCAAAGCTGGGCTGCAGGGCTTCTCCAAAGGCCACCGCCTTGCCAGCAATAACATGCTCCAGCGGCCCCCCCTGGCTGCCGGGGAACACTGCCTTATCCAGCTTTTTGCCCAATTCTGGGTCGCGGGTGAGAATGAGTCCCCCGCGCGGCCCTCGCAGCGTCTTGTGGGTAGTGGTGGTCACCACATCGCAGAGGGGCACGGGGTTGGGGTGATGTCCAGTGGCCACCAAGCCGGCAATGTGGGCAATGTCGGCCAGAAGATAGGCCCCCACCTCGTCGGCAATGGCGCGGAAAGCGGCAAAGTCAATTGTCCGCGGATAGGCAGAGTAGCCGCAGATGATCAGCTTGGGCCGGTGCTGCAGGGCCAGATCCCGCACTTGGTCAAAATCAATCCGCTCCGTCTGCGGATGCACCCCGTAGTGCACCACGCGGAACCACTTGCCGGAGACGTTTACCGGGGAGCCGTGGGTAAGGTGGCCGCCGTGGGCCAGATCCATGCCCATAATTGTGTCTCCTGGCTGCAGCAGGGCCAGGAAAACAGCGAAATTGGCCTGCGCCCCCGAGTGGGGCTGCACATTGGCGTGGGCTGCCCCGAAGAGTTGCTTAGCCCGGTCAATGGCCAGCTGTTCAATCTCGTCAATAAACTCACAGCCGCCGTAGTAGCGCTTGCCCGGCAGCCCTTCTGCATACTTGTTGGTGAGCACCGAGCCCTGGGCTGCCAAGACGGCAGGAGAAGTGAAGTTCTCGCTGGCGATCATCTCCAGGTGATCCCGCTGCCGGTTGAGCTCTTGCTGGATCAGGCGGTAAACCAAGGGATCCGTTTCCGCCAGGATGGCCAAGCTATCCCGTGAGGTGGTCAGACTTTGTGGAGCAGCTACCATGATGACGCCAAGACCGAACTTCGCAGGAGGAATGGGCAAGAACTGCTTCGCCGTCGCGACGGCGTTGCGGAGCAACATCGTAGCATGACCCGCAAACCAGCAGCGCAGGCCCCGGCCTTTCTGCCTGGGGTAAAACCCCAAAACTGAGAAAGAATCCCTTGCTTTAGGGGTGGGGAGAATGTCAATCGATCCAAGCAGAGGATCTGGGAGCCACGGTCAAGCGGGATGGGCAAGGGCTGCTTTGTAAAGAATGTTGAGCTTTTCTTCTCGGTGTCAAGGCTACCCCTCAAGCTACGGTAGAGTGAGGGAGCTGACTTTTGTGCAATTCCACTGTTAGGGAGTTGGTTATGACGGACGCACAAGTTTTCACCATCCTGGCGATTGCCTTGGTGCCGGCAGTGATGGCTCTGCTTTTGGGATCCGCCCTGGCCCGCAGCTAAAGCTCCTGCATCTCCCAAAAAGTGCCTCTGGATCCCTTCGGCCTGCCCCGTCACGACAGTGTTGCGGAGTAATAAGGCAGGCTTTTTTCTTTATCAAGGAAAAGGAATGGAAAGTGTGGCTTGCGCTGCTGCACTCCTTCGGTTGTCCTGCCGTTGTTGGCTAAAGTTGGATTGATAAGGAGCACTCCCGGCAGCCAAGCAACTTGAGCCAGGTGGATCTACAGCGGCTTCAGCGCGCCCTTTCCCTAGAAGCAGAGGTGGGGTTTACCGACCTGCGGGGGCGAGAGCAGACCTTCTCCCAATTTTTGGGGAGCGTGTTCGGACAGGATCCCCCCTCTGACTGGGTGCTGAATGGAGATGACCGGCGGCGATGGAAAGAACTGGGATCCCGCTATACCCTGTATTCCGAGCTGGAGCTGCCCGAACGCCAGCACCTGGTGGCCGAAACCCGCCGCTGGCTGGAGCGAGTCCGACGTCAGCAAGAGCTGTCCCGACCGAGTTCCCACCAACCTGGCTCGTTTGCAGCCTCGTTGCCACAGCGCTCTGGTTTCCCTGCCGTAGGCGTAGCAACAACCCCCCCAGAGGCAGGGCGGAGCACGATTTCCCCATCTCTCCCCGCCGGCCTCAGCCTGGAGCAGCCGCTGCAGTTTCTCAAAGGCATTGGTCCCAAGTCGGCGGAAAAGCTGGCACAACTGGGCCTACACAGCGTGCGGGATGCCCTCTACTACTTCCCCCGCGACTACCTGGACTATTCCCGGCGGGTGCTCATCCGCCAAGCCAAGGTGGGGGAGACCGTTACCCTTGTAGGGACGGTGAAAAGTTGCAGTTGCTTTACCAGCCCCAAGAATCCCTCGCTGACCATCTTCAACCTAAAGATTGCCGACAAAAGTGGTGTAATTACCCTCAGCCGCTTCTACAGCGGGCGGCAGTTTGCCCAGCGCAGTTGGCAAGCTTCCCTGGAGCGGCAATACCCCAAGGGGGCCCTGGTGGCTGCCAGCGGCCTGGTCAAAAAGGGCCGGTTGGGCCTAACGCTGGATAACCCGCAACTGGAGGTGCTGGGGGGAGAGGGCGAGGAGCTGGACAGGCTGGGCAAGATCTTGCCAGTTTACCCTCTCTCGGAAGGGATCCCCGCCGATCTGGTGCGCAAGGCGGTGCAACTGGCTTTGCCGGCGGCGGCCTTGGTGGAGGATCCCTTGCCGGCGGATCTCAAGCGGCAGTTGCAGCTTTTGGACTTGCCTGTTGCCCTGCAGCAGATCCACTTTCCTGAGACCCGAGAGCTGCTGGCCCAGGCCCGGCGGCGGCTGGTGTTCGATGAGTTTTTCTACCTACAACTAAGCCTATTGCAGCGGCGACACCGCTATCGTGCCCAAGCTCAGGCCATACCTCGTTACCAGCCGGCTAGAGGGGAGCTGTTGGATCGCTTCTACCAAATCCTGCCCTTTCAGCTTACCGCTGCCCAGCAGCGGGCCATCGACGAGATCCTAGCGGATCTGCGGGATCCCTTGCCCATGAACCGCCTCTTGCAGGGAGATGTGGGATCCGGCAAAACCGTGGTGGCGGTGGCAGCTGTGCTGGCAGCCATTCAATCCGGTTGGCAGGCGGCCCTCATGGCTCCCACCGAGGTTTTGGCCGAGCAACACTACCGCAAGTTGGTGGAATGGCTCAGCCAGCTGCAGGTGCCCGTTGAACTGTTGACTGGATCCACGCCCCCTGCTAAGCGCCGGGAGATCCTGCGGCAGTTGCAGACCGGGGAATTGCCCTTGGTGGTGGGCACCCATGCTCTCATCCAGCCGGCAGTGCAGTTTCGCAACCTGGGCTTGGTGGTCATCGACGAGCAGCACCGCTTTGGCGTGGAGCAGCGGGCCGCTCTGCAACAGAAAGGGGATCACCCCGATGTCCTCACCATGACCGCTACCCCCATCCCCCGCACCCTCACCCTGGCCCTGCATGGGGATCTGGATGTTACCCAAATTGACGAGCTGCCGCCGGGGCGCAAGCCCGTGCACACCCTGGTGGCCCGGCCAGGGGATCGCCTGCAGGTGATGCGGCTTATCGAGCGGGAAATTGCCCAAGGGCGGCAGGCCTACGTGGTGCTGCCGTTGATTGAAGAGTCGGAGAAGCTGGATCTCAAATCTGCCATCGAGGAACACCAGCGTCTGCAGGAAAAGGTCTTCCCCCAATTTCGGGTGGGCCTGCTGCACGGGCGCTTGACCAGTAGCGAGAAGGAAGCTGTCATTGCGGCCTTTCGCCGGCGGGAGCTGGATATTCTGGTCTCTACCACGGTGGTGGAGGTGGGGGTAGATGTGCCCAATGCCTCGGTGATGCTGGTGGAGCATGCGGAGCGCTTTGGGCTCTCCCAACTGCACCAACTGCGGGGGCGGGTAGGGCGGGGATCCGACCAAGCCTATTGCATCTTGATGACGGGATCCAAAGGAGAAGATGCTCTGCGGCGGCTGAAGGTGCTGGAGCAATCCCACGACGGGTTTTTCATTGCCGAGATGGATCTGCGCTTCCGGGGGCCGGGGGAAGTGATGGGTACCCGCCAGTCGGGGCTACCCGATTTCGCCCTGGCCAGTCTCATGGAGGATCAAGAGGTGCTGCAGCTGGCCCGCCAGGCGGCAGAGCAGCTTATTGTCCAAGACCCCGACCTGAAGCGCTGGCCCCCCTTAAGCCGCATACTGGAAGAGCGTCAGGCCCGTCTCTTGGGCCCTGGGTTGTTGACCTAAGCTAGGGGCAATTGGAGCACTATGCCCTATACTCTCGAAGACTTAAAAGCCCACGGCCTTTCCCCGGCGGAATATCAACAGATCCAGCAGCAGCTGGGCCGGGATCCCAACCCCAACGAGCTGGCCATGTTTGGGGTGATGTGGTCAGAGCACTGCTGCTACAAAAACTCCCGCCCTCTGCTGAAAAACTTTCCCACCACGGGCGAGCGGGTAGTGGTGGGGCCGGGGGAAAATGCCGGCGTAGTGGATCTGGGGGAGGGGGATTGGCTGGCGTTTAAGATCGAGTCCCACAACCATCCTTCGGCAGTGGAGCCCTTCCAGGGGGCAGCTACCGGCGTGGGAGGGATCCTGCGGGATATCTTTACCCTGGGCGCCCGTCCCATTGCCCTGCTTAACTCGCTGCGCTTTGGGCCGCTAACAGATCCCCGCAACCGCCGCCTCATGGCCAGGGTGGTGGAAGGGATCGCCCACTACGGCAACTGTGTCGGGGTACCCACAGTGGGGGGAGAAGTGGCGGTGGATCCCTGCTACAGCGGCAATCCCTTGGTCAACGTCATGGCCCTGGGGCTGCTGGAGACCCCTACGGTTGTCAAATCTGCAGCCCAAGGGGTGGGAAATCCCGTTTTGTATGTAGGCTCCACTACAGGGCGGGATGGGATCCGCGGGGCCAGCTTTGCCAGCGCCGAGCTCAAGGAGGATGCGCAGCAGGATCGGCCGGCAGTGCAGGTGGGGGATCCCTTCCTGGGCAAGTGCCTCATCGAGGCCTGTCTGGAGGCCTTTGCCACAGGAGCTGTGGTGGCTGCCCAGGATATGGGGGCAGCCGGGATCACCTGCTCCACCGCGGAGATGGCCGCCAAGGGAGGGGTGGGGATCCGCTTTGACCTCGACCGAGTGCCGGCGCGGGAAAGCGGCATGGCTGCCTGGGAATACCTGCTCTCGGAATCCCAGGAGCGGATGCTGCTGGTGGTGCAAAAAGGCCGCGAGGCGGAGGTGATGGAGATCTTCCACCGCTGGGGTTTGCAAGCTAGTGTGGCCGGGGAAGTCATTGCCGAGCCGCTGGTGGAGATCTGGCACCAGGGATCCTGCGTGGTGCAGGTGCCGGTGCGGGCTTTGGCCGAAGACACCCCCGTCTATGTCCGTCCGGTGTTGCCAGAGCCGCCAGCCTACGTGCAGGCAGCGTGGCAATGGGATCCCGCCACTCTACCCCCTTGTGATTGCCAGGGGATCCACCTCGCTCAGGCAACGCTGGCATGGAAAGAGGTGCTGCTGCAGCTTTTGGCCAGCCCCACCCTGGCCAGCAAAGCCTGGATCTATCGCCAATACGACCACCAGGTGCAAAACAACACCGTCCTTTGGCCGGGCCAGGGAGATGCGGCGGTTATCCGCATCCGTTCCCAAAAGTTTGGCGTGGGCGAGGTGCCGCCCCTGCGAGCTTCCCGCAAGGCCATCGCTGCTACCCTGGATGGCAATGGCCGCTGGGTGTATTTGGATCCCTACGAGGGGGCCAAGGCAGCCGTGGCGGAAGCTGCCCGCAACCTCACCTGTGTGGGGGCCGATCCCCTAGCTGTTACCGATAACCTTAACTTTGGCAATCCCGAAAACCCGGTGGTGTACTGGCAGCTGGCCCTGGCCTGTCGGGGGATTGGAGATGCCTGTCGTGCCCTCGGTACGCCGGTAACGGGGGGAAACGTTTCTCTCTACAACGAGACCCTCACCCCCCAGGGATCGCAGGCTATCTACCCTACCCCTGTCATTGGCATGGTGGGTCTTATTCCCGACTTGAAATGCATCTGTGGCCAGGGGTGGCAGCAAGCAGGGGATCTCATTTACCTCCTGGGATCCCAGGCCCTCACCAGCTTGGGGGGCAGCGAGTATTTGGCGGTCATCCACCAGCAAGTTACGGGCCGGCCCGCGCCAGTGGATCTGGAATTGGAAAAGCGGGTGCAAGCTGCCTGTCGCCATGGAATCCGCCAGGGCTGGGTGCGCTCTGCCCACGACTGCAGCGAGGGGGGATTGGCTGTGGCTTTGGCAGAAGCCTGCTTGAGCGGAGGCCGCGGCGCAACCCTCTCCCTGGCTCCTGGATCCTTGCGCTGGGATCAGGCCCTGTTTGGCGAGGGATCCAGCCGCATCCTGGTTTCTGTGGATCCGGCCCAGCGCTCTGCTTGGGAAGCCTACTTAGAAGCGCAGCTTGCCGGCCAGTGGCAGCTTTTGGGAGAGGTGGGATCCCCTGCGGATCCCCTGCTCTTAAGGACGGCAGAAGAGGATCCCTTACTGGTGGTGTCTTTGGCAGCCATGCAGGCCGCCTACCACGGTGCCTTTTCGGACTAGCTGAGCCTCGGTTGGGAAACCGTTTTCTGCGCCCAGCTCCCTTCTCCCTTGGGGAGAGGGGCCAGAGGTTGGAGAGGACAACATCCTTAGGGGGATTTTTCCTCACACAAATTGGCCTGGATCACCTCTCGATATTGGGATTTGGGCTTAACGCCCACCAACTGGGCCACCAGCGTCTTGTTTTTGAAAAATTGCACCGTCGGGGTGCCCGCCACCCCCCCTGCCTCTGCAATCTCCGGATCTTTCTCAATATCGATCTCCACCACGTGCAGCTTGTCCGAGAACTCATCGATGATCTTGTTCAAGATCGGCTTGAGGGCATGACAAGGGGCACAGGTGGGGGCGGTGTACTTGACCATGAGCAGGCGATCGCTTTCGTGGTAGAGTCGCCGCAGGGCATAGCTCCCCTCATGGCAAGTCTTGCTGAAGTCTAAGTCATCCTGTCCATTCTCCTCAAAGCTGGCCTCCTCAACAGCAGGATCCCCAGCAGACTCTGCCGCAGAAGTCGCAGCAGGGCTGGGTTCAGGATGGCTTTGGGGAAGGACGTGATACTCCTGGGCCAAGCCGTGTTCCGAGAGCCAGCGCTCTGCCAACATGGCCGCCATACAGCCAGTGCCGGCAGCGGTAATCGCCTGACGAAACTCGTGATCCTGCACGTCGCCGGCGGCAAACACCCCCTCCACACTGGTGGCCACGGATCCCGGGCGGGTGACGATGTAGCCGACTTCATCCAGTTCCAGTTGTCCTTTGAACAAGTCGGTGTTGGGCTTGTGGCCAATGGCATAAAATAGGCCACCCACTGACATCTCGCGTATTTCGCCGGTTTGGTTGTTCCGCACTTTCACCCCGGTCAGGCGCAGGCCGTCGCCCATCACTTCCACCGCCTCGGTGTTCCAGTGCACAGTGATCTTGGGGTTGTTGAGAACACGATCCTGCATGGCCTTGCTGGCCCGCATTTTGTCGCTGCGCACCAGCATGTGCACGTGGGATCCAAACTTGGTCAGGTAGGTGGCTTCCTCACAAGCAGTATCGCCGCCGCCGATCACCACCAATTCCACCCCTCTGAACATGGGCATAGCCCCATCGCAGACAGCACAAGCTGACATGCCCCGGTTCCAGTAGGTCTCCTCCCCCGGCAGGTGTAGGCGCTTGGCTGTGGCCCCGGTGGCGATGATCAGGCTGTGGGTGCGCAATTCCCGCTCGTCAGAACGGACGACAAAGGGCCGCTGGCTTAAATCCACAAAGGTGACATCTTCGGTGTAAAGTTCTGCCCCCCACCGCTGCGCTTGAGCCCGCATGTTCTTCATCAGTTGGGGGCCGGTGATGCCCTCGGGAAAGCCCGGAAAGTTCTCCACCTCGGTGGTGGTCATCAGTTGCCCGCCCGGGATCCCGCCCGCCTGGAACCCCTCAAACACAACCGGCTTCAGGTTGGCACGCCCAGCGTAAATGGCTGCTGTAAACCCAGCAGGGCCGGAGCCGATAATCACCACATTCTCAACCCGACTTTGCTCTATCATCCGATGTCTCTCCTTCTGCAATGGGAATAAAAGCCAAACTCATAACGACTACGCTTTAGCTTAACACCCCTTGGCGAACCGGTCGAGGCCGAGGCCTATTAGCCTCATTTTCGCTCGCCTCAGGCCATTGGGGCCTTTTTTGCCCATCCCATAGGGTTATCTCTGCCCAGAGGTTGGCCAAGTGGCGGCCATTGCCCAAGTTTTGGATCCCCAACACCCAATCTCGGTTGACCCAAGCCAGAAGGAAAAGAGGTGTCTGAGATGGCCAGCAATTTGGTCTTGGTCAGAAAGCGGAGCTCAAATGAATTTTGTATCAGAAACTACAAAATACCCGTGTTGGCCTTTCTAGGATGAGTGAGCGTTTTTGGCCTGTCTGGGTCGAAGCGTGGGGATCACCTGCTGGGATCCCATTTGTTTCAGCCACAGTTCCCCCAGTCTTAACCGCAACCCAATCAGGAGAGAGTAATGGCATCCACGCCCCAAGAAGTGCTTCAGATGATCCAGGACAACAACGTCCAGATAGTGGATCTCAAGTTTGTGGATATCTTTGGCACCTGGCAGCATGTTTCCTTCCACACCTCGATGATCAAGGAAGAAACCTTCACCGAGGGGCTTCCCTTTGACGGATCCAGTATCCGGGGCTGGAAAGCGATCAACGAGTCGGACATGTACATGGTGCCGGATCCCAGAACGGCTTGGATCGATCCCTTTCTGGAGGTGCCCACCCTCAGCATAACTTGCAGCATTGTTGAGCCGCGCACTGGCCAGCCCTATAGCCGCTGTCCCCGCAGCCTTGCCGCCCGTGCCGTTGCCTATCTGCAATCGACGGGCATTGCCGATACGGCTTACTTCGGGCCGGAAGCGGAGTTTTTCATTTTTGAGGATGTTCGCTTCGACCAAACCCAAAACTCGGCCTACTACTTCGTGGATTCCATCGAAGGTCGCTGGAACTCGGGCCGCGAGGAGAAAGGTGGCAACCTGGGCTACAAGCCTCGCTACAAAGAGGGCTATTTCCCGGCCCCGCCCACCGATGCCCATCAAAACATCCGCACCGAGATGCTGCTGACCATGGGCAAGTTGGGGGTGCCCATCGAGAAGCATCACCACGAGGTGGCTACCGGCGGGCAAGGGGAGTTGGGCTATCGCTTTGCCGATCTGATCACGGCTGCCGACTACATGATGGTTTACAAATACGTGATCCGGAACGTGGCCCGCAAGCACGGCAAAACCGTCACCTTCATGCCCAAGCCCCTATTTAACGACAACGGCACTGGCATGCACACCCACCAGTCCCTCTGGAAGGATGGCCAGCCCCTGTTCTACAGCGAAGGCACCTATGCCAACCTGAGCGAGACAGCTCTCTACTACATCGGTGGCCTGCTCAAGCATGCCCCGGCAATCCTGGCCTTCACCAACCCCACCACCAACTCCTACAAGCGCTTGGTGCCCGGCTTCGAGGCGCCGGTGAACCTGGCTTACTCCCAGGGCAACCGTTCCGCTGCCATTCGCATTCCGGTGACCGGCAACAATCCCAAGGCCAAGCGTCTGGAGTTCCGCTGCCCGGATGCCACCTGCAACCCCTACATCGCCTTTTCGGCCATGCTGATGGCTGGCCTGGACGGGATCAAGAATAAGATCCATCCCGGCGAGCCCTTGGACAAAGATATCTACGATCTGGAGCCGGAAGAGCTGGCCAAGATCCCTTCCACACCCGGATCCCTGCTGGATGCTCTGGAAAGCTTGCAGAAGGATCATGCCTTCTTGCTGGAGGGAGGCGTCTTCACCGAAGATCTGATCCAGACCTACATCGAGTACAAGATCGACAACGAGATCAACCCCATTAACCTGCGGCCCCACCCCTACGAGTTCGCCCTTTACTTCGACGCCTAGACGGTGTGGCCGATTCTGCAGCGGGATCCCTGATGGGATCCCGTTTTTTTCCGAGGAAATAGCACCCCTCAATTGTGGATCCCTTGAGCAACTTGGCTGCTTTTGGTCAACAGCACCTCGTGCCAGCGTTGAAGCGTCCTGTGCCGTCCATCGACCTGAGGAAGCTCAACCCAGAAACCAAAAGGGGATCCCCAGCCGGGATCCCTTCTCGCTGAGCTCATGCCAGAGCATCAACAGTTACGGGCAGATCAGCTCATGCTGACACGGCTACGGTCGTAGTTGAGCCGAAAGGTGGGATGCACTTTTCCTTGGATGCGGTTCCAGAAGTTGCGCACGTTGACATGCAGGCCAATCTGCTCTGTACCGCGGAGCAGCATGGATTGCTGGCGAATCCGAATCAAGCGTTGATGGCTCATCATCAAGCGGCGAGACAGCTCATCCAAGACATGAGAACGGCCATTAGCAGCCACCGGGGCAGATGCCTCTGCCGTCTGAACGGGTTGAGCCGGCCCTTCGGCCGCCTTGAGATGATGAGCAACACCCCGATAGAGCAGGTCAAGGTTGGTGGGCAAAACCACCGGCTTGCTCAGGTGGCGGAACCGCCAGTCCAGCCCCCGGTAACGACCCCCCACTTTGCCGGGAGAAACCGCTGCAGTTGCAGAAGAGGGGGTGTAATCGACGCCACGGTAAAAGAGTGCCATGATCTTCGCCTCCAAATGAGTTGAGTTTTCATCCGTTCGCCTTCTCCCAAGAGAAGCCCCACGGTTACCAGAAGAGTTGAGGCGCGTTCCTTCGGGATCTCTCCCTACTTCCGTCCTCTGGCTGCGATGTCGCTCTACCCATGATGAGCCGCCCAGCACGCGAGAGGATGAACGATTTCTATCTACATTCTGTATTATAAGCTACGGTTTTGGGGTGTTGTCAGCAACTTTTAACAAAAATTTCCACTGAGTTTCTGGCCAGCTTCCTCTAATCGGGACTAGTCAGCCGGGATCCCTGGGGGAAGTAAGGTGCAGGGCTTGGGGCCAGGTTCTCCACTCTGTCCGAGATGCCAGAGGAAGCATTATCGTGGAAGAATCCTCAGGATTGGCTACAAAAGTTCACATTCCTCGGTGAGTGCCCTGTGCAGGAAGACTTTCGTCTGATTTTGGACATTGTGACGGTATTGGCGGCAGCGGCAGCAGGTGGATTCTTGGCTTCGCTGCTGAGGCAGCCGGTGTTGCTCGGCTACTTACTGGCCGGGATCTTGGTGGGGCCAACCGGGTTGGGGTGGATCAAAGAGTTGGTTCAGGTGGAAACCTTGGCCCAGTTTGGGGTGACCTTTTTGCTGTTCACCTTGGGGGTGGAGTTTTCCCTGAAAGAATTGCGCAAAGTGCGGGGGATCGCCGTTGGCGGCGGCATTTTGCAAATTGGCCTGACGATTTTGATCACGGCGGTGCTGGCGGTGGTCAGCGGCTGGTTGACGCCGGTGCAAGGGATCTTTTTGGGGGCCGTGCTCTCCTTGTCCTCGACTGCCGTGGTGCTGAAAAGTCTCACTGAGACCAACCAAATGGGCACTCCCCAAGCCCAGGCCATGCTGGGGATCCTGATTGTGCAAGATTTGGCGGTGGGGCTGATGTTGGCGGTGTTGCCGGCTTTGGATTGTCCCTTGCCGGAGCTGGCGGGATCCCTGGCCAGGGCCTTGGCAGAAATCGGCTTGGTGGGGCTGGGGGCGGTGGTAGGCGGGATTTGGCTGGTTCCGGCCTTCTTGCGGCTTTTGGCTCAGCAGGAGAGCAAAGAGGTGTTTTTGCTGGGGGTGATCAGCCTCTGCGTGGGGATTGCCCTGTTGACGGAGCGGCTGGGCATTTCCAGCGAGATTGGGGCTTTCATTGCCGGTCTGATGATCTCGGAGGTGGAGTACGCCGACCAAACCCTGGACTATGTAGAGCCTTTGCGAGATGTGTTTGCTGCTCTCTTTTTTGCGGCCATCGGCATGCTCATCGATCCCAGCTTTATCCTCGGCCATCTGTTGCTGATCCTGGGGCTGGTGGGTCTGGTGATGGTGGGCAAGTTTTGCATCGTGGCTCCCTTGGCGCGGCTGTTTGGTTACACTCTGCCGGCAGCGGTGGTGGTGGGGCTGGGCCTATCGCAAATCGGCGAATTCTCCTTTGTGCTGGCCAGCGAGGGGCAGGCTTTGGGATTGGTGTCGCGGCAGATCTATTTGTTGATTGTCAGCACCACAGCCGTTACCCTTCTGCTCACTCCCTTTCTGCTGAGGGGCGCTCCTCGACTGTTTTCCGGGCTACACGGGATCCCCTTCTTGGCCCGCTGGTTGGAATCGGGCGAGCGGCCCCGCGCTTTGGCCCCCGATGCTCCTCAACAGGGGCACGTGGTGGTGTGCGGCTATGGGCAGGTGGGGCAAGACATTGTGCGCATTCTCGAAGCCCGTCGTCACCCCCTCTTGGTCATTGATCAATCAGAACGGGTGATCCAACACCTGCGTTCCCGTGGGATCCCTTACCTCTACGGAAATGCGGCCAGCCCGTTGGTGCTGGAGAAAGCTTGCCTGCCCCAGGCCCGCGCCCTGGTTATTGCTCTGCCGGATCGCATGAGCATCCGCCTCTGCCTGAAACGAGCTCTGGAGTTGGCGCCGCAATTGGATGTGGTGGTGCGAGCTACCGACAAGGAAGACATCGAACAGCTCTATCAGTTGGGGGCCAGAGAAGTCGTCCACCCCGAATTCGAGGCCAGCCTGGGGCTGTGCAGCCATGTGTTGCTGGAGTTGGGAGAACCCCCAGACATCATTCAGCAGGAGATCCTGGCCATTCGCAGCAGCCACTACCGCGATCTGCGCCCTCTCCACCCCAGTTGTCTGATCCCCGCGCCTGTCAGTTGGCTGACACCGCCGGCCCCACCTCCCTCTCCCCCCCTCCCCGCCAATGCCAACGGCAGCCACGACAGCCACCCACCTGAGTCTGTGCTGGCCTGGTGGGAACGCTGGCAGCGGCCTGTTCAACCCGAATGGGCAGGGATCCCTGGCTCTGCCGAGTAGAGATTTGCACCTCAATCTTCGTAGTATCCTGCAAACTGGAGGTGTGGCCACTGCAAGTTGCAAGCCTCGGGACAGTTCCCCCGCTGCCTTTGCGGATGGAGACGCTGGGAGGTTTTCCAGAGGCAACGGAAAGGGTCCCCGGCGTTGCTCGGCACCTTGGGGGAGGGGTGCCCCATCTGTTTCTGGCCTAGGTTGCCATGCCGACCGTCAACTATCTGCGCATCAGCTTGATCGATCGCTGCAATTTCCGCTGCCAGTACTGCATGCCCGACGAGGCAGAGTTGGCCTGGCTGCAAGCCCCAGAGCGCTTGACTGATGAGGAAATCCTTACGCTGGTTCAAGAGGTGTTTTTGCCCTTGGGGATCGATTGCTTTCGCCTCACCGGCGGCGAACCCCTGCTCAGGCCGGGGCTGGAGTATCTCATCCGGGCCCTGTGCAGCCTGCCTGGGGTGAGAGATGTGTCCCTTACCACCAACGGCTTCAACCTCAGCCAAAAGGCCCAACTCCTCTATGAAGCGGGGCTGCGCCGCATCAACATCAGCTTTGATTCCCTCAACCCCGAGACCTTTCGACTGATCACGGGGCGGGATCGCTGGCGGCAGGTCTGGGCCGGGATCCAAGTTGCCCACCAACTGGGGTTTGATCCCCTCAAGTTGAATGTGGTGGTGATCCCTGGGCTCAACGAATCGGAAGTGGAAGATCTGGCTGCCCTTACTCTGGAGCGACAATGGCATGTGCGCTTCATCGAGTTTATGCCCATTGGCAATGCCGCCCTCTTTCAGCAGGCCGGCTGGGTGGAGTCTGAGGTGCTGCGACAGCGAATTCGCGCTCGCTTTGGCCTGGAACCTGGGTTTGTGGCCGGCAATGGGCCGGCGGATGTGTTTCGCATCCCGGGGGCAAAAGGCACCTTGGGCTTTATCAGCCAGATGTCGGAGTGCTTTTGTGATCGATGCAACCGCATGCGGCTATCCAGCGACGGTTGGCTGCGCCCTTGCCTGCTCAACGAATCCGGCCAAATCAACCTGCGGGATCCGCTGCGAGCTGGGATCCCTGCCGAAAGGCTAAGACAGCAGGTGCGAGAACTGCTGGACATCAAGCCGGACATCAACTTCAAAGGACGGGACACCGGCAGCCAGGGATCCTACCGGCGCACCATGTCTCAGATTGGCGGCTAGCGGGGATAAGGGATCCGCAAAAGCTGGTTGACCGGTGGGTGGGCCACCTGCAACTGTTTCCCATCCGGCCACTGGATCTGGATTTCCTTGACCCCCGTTTCGGATCCCAGGCCAAAGTGGGCCACCGGCTCCATCTGACAGAGGTAGCCGCTGCCGGCGTCGATGGCCTGGATCTGGGTACGGGTGGAGGTGAGCAGCCTTACCAACGCGCCGCGGGCCGGGGCTCCCTGGCGGGTGAGGGGCAGAACCCTCAGCCAGTTGTTGGCATTGGCCTGAGGGCGATAGAAGCTGAGAGGCTGGGCGCCAGACTCCCCATGGGCAATCAACAATTCCAGACGACCATCCCCATCCACATCGGCCACCGCTGCTCCTGTCCCCAATCCCTGCGGCTCGGCAGCATCTCCAATGTCAATGGCTTGCCAACGGCCTGAGCGCCATGCAAACAGACGGTTGGGCTCGCCGATGTTGTTGAAAAACAGCTCTGGGTAGCCGTCGTTGTCGAAGTCGGCAGCGATGACTGTGCGAATGCGGGAGGGCCTAGCCAACTCCGGGGGGGCTACATCCTTAAAAAAACCGCTGGGGGTCTGGATCCAGAGGCGATGGGGGCCTTCCCAGTTGCCATAGAGCAAATCCAGCCGTCCATCCCCATCCAGATCCACCGCCGCCACGCCACGCCCATGCTCGTCGGGATCTGCTAGGCCCACCTCAGCGGCAATCTCTTCAAAGGTGCCATCTCCCCGGTTGCGAAACAGAAAGTTAGGTCCCTGCTCATTGACGGCAAAAATGTCCATCCGCTGCGAGACCAAGGGCACGGCCACCAGACCCCGCCCGCCCGTCACCCGATTGAGTCTCGCTTCTGGCGCTACATCGGCGATCATCTGGTTGGAGGCCAGCTCATACAGGCGCATGGGGCCGCCGTAGTTGGCCACGAAAAATCCATAGCGCCCCTGGCCAAGACGATCCACACAGGCTACAGAGCGACCTGCGGTCAAGTTGAGGGCATCTTGGTTTTGCGGCAGGGAGAACAGATCCACCCAGGCGGATCCCTGCCAGTCGAAGAGGCGATCCCCAAAGCGCTTGCGCCCCCCGAAGGTATCGGTATTCAAAACGTAGAGTTCCTCTTGCCCGTCCCCGTCAAAGTCGGCGGCAGCCACCCCAATTGCCATGCGCCCTGCATCGGCCAGGGTGTCGTCTGCTTGATCCACCAGGGTTTGCCCATCCCACTTCAAGACTCGATTGGAGCCGCGGAACCCGCACACAAACAGCTCAAAGGCCCCATCCCGATCCAAATCGCAAGCGGCAACCCCGTAGAAAAGGGCAGGTGGGTTAAAGCGGATCTGCGAGCTGCAATCTTGAAACATGGGGATCCCATCGGAGAACAATAGGAACTGGTGGAGCTTCCAGCTCTGATGGTATGCTGGATCTTCGCTGGAACTTCCCCTTCAACCATGCCACGCATCAAATCTGCCATCAAGCGCGTTCAGATCGCAGAGCGTAATCGGCTGCGCAATAAAGCCACCAAAGCCATGGTGCGCGCTCTGATGAAGAAAGTGATCTCCCTCTCAACTGCCTATGCCGCCAACCCACAGCAAGAAACTCTGCAGGAAATCCAGGCGGCGATGAGTGCTGCTTTCAGCCGCATTGATAAAGCTGCCAAAACCGGCGTCCTGCACAAAAACACAGCCGCTCGTCGTAAGGCTCGGCTGGCCCGGATTGTGAAGCTATCTGTGGCTTCCTCGGAAAAATCCCAGGCTGAGGCTTTGGGTGGGCGTGATTGACTTCTCCTGCTGCTTCGGAAGTGGTGCTTGTGCGGGATTTCAGCCGCACGCAAACGAGATTTTGCCTCGGTGCCGGCAGGGATCCCAAGTAGCAGCCAAAACCTAATCTTGAGTATCCAACCTGCGCACCAACCAGCGCCGCAGCGGATGCCATACCGGCAAGGATAGGATCCAGCGGGATTGCTGCTCCAGCATGAGACGCTCCACCGGATACAGGCCGAACAGCTCATAGCGGCTTTGGGCAATCAGGATCCCCATCGTGAAGCTGACACAGAGCAACAACCCCAAAGTCGGCCATCCTGGGCGGTGAAACAGGGCATATCGCAGGCCCGTCCAAGTAAAGTAATCCCACAGGCGGGCTATATCCGCTCGCAAAGCCCAAAGGCTAGGGATCCCGACTACCAGCCACAGCAGGCCCAGAAAGATGAAGCTACCACCGTGATAGAGGCGCAGCAGACGCTTGGCTGCCGGAGACAGAGCTTGAGTGCCAGAGGCAGCTTTCTTTTCCGCAGCTGAGCCAGGATCAGGGAGCAATGGCATGGGGATCCCAATTTTCGACACCTCAACACCCATTTTGGACTTATCTCCGACGCAATAGCTCGGTTGCATGGGATCCTCGAACTCAAACGAGTACTTTTCTGCTTTCGGCTCGCCCATTTTAAGGGATCGATGCACAGGGAGCCCAGTTGTGGCTCTCCCGCTGCACAGCGCCATCCAAAAAGGCACTGATCAAAGCATCTGCTCAAAGCATCTGCCGTCTGCAAGTCTTCCTTATCCGTACAGTCAAGTTTCCTGAGAGACGCCCAGACGTCCCGTTCCAAGAGCTTGGCAGACGATCTCTTTGACGTTCATATCCTGAGCGAAAACCAACATTCCCATGGTGAAGGGATCCCGACCCGGCTCCCCAAGGCAAACCGCGCAATTTGCCCAAGCAACACTGCAGAACTCAAGGTCAGAGGCAGGTTGGTCGGGGTCAGAGAATGGGAACTGGGTCGGGGATATAATGGCTCTGCACCCTTTTCTTCGGCCTTGCTAGCTCAAAGGATAGAGCACCGACCTTCTAAGTCGATGGTTGCAGGTTCGAGTCCTGCGCAAGGCGCTGGCCTTGCCCTCTAAGCCTTGCTTGGGGTTTCCGACAAGCTGCCCTGATGGGGGCACCACATCTGAACCATCACCTGCCGAGAGTGGCTTTCTACCCGCAGGGATCCCTGCAGCAGCTCCACTGCCTTTTGAACCAGCGATAGACCCAAGCCCGTTCCCCCGGCGTTGCGGCAATCCAACTGGGGGAGGCGATAGAACTTTTCAAAAAGGCGGGGCAACGCTTCTGCAGGAATTTCCACCCCTGTATTGCGCACCGTGATCAGCCAGCCGGGACGGCCATTGGAGTTAGCCTGGCTCACACTTAAATAGATGCTTTCCCCAGTGGGGGTGTACTTACACGCATTGTTTAAAAGCTCGCTGACCACCCGCGACAAGAGGCTCTCATCCGTGCAGAGGAGCCAAAGGTCGGGATCCCATTCCACCTGAAACTGTTGGCCCTGTTGGGCAGCTCGCAGCCGGAAGGGCTCGCAAAGATTGGGGATCCATTCCTGGGGAGATAAACAGGTAAGTCTGAGGACTTTGTTTCCGGATTCGAGGGCTTGCAATTCCAACAGGTCGTTGATTAACTCCAGCTCGCGGTTGGTCTCCATCTCCAAAATTTGAAAGTAGCGCCTTTCCCGCTCGGTTAGGTTGGCTTTGGATAAAAACCCAATGGCCAGCTTCATGTTGGTGAGAGGTGTGCGCATTTCGTGGGAGACCATGTGCAGAAACTCATCTTTGAGTTGGTTGAGCTCCTGCAACTGTTGCACCTGACGCTGGATCGTTTGATAAAGACGTGCTTGGCGAATGGCGATGGCACATTGGCCGGCTACCCGTTGGATGAGCTGTTGTTCCCGCTCGGTAAATATCTGCCCCGGTGGACGGGATCCACAAATATTCCCCAAAACAAGCAGTTCCTCGTGTTGAGCTGTCAGATCCCTTTTGTCGCAAATGGGAGCGATGATCAGGGTGTAGCGGTCGTGGTTGGGCCAGCAGGGGTGATGGAAGTTGCTCAATTGGCAGAGCTGTCCGCGCTGGAGCTGACGAAGCACATGGGCGAAATCCGCAAACGAAACCTCCAGGGGGAAGCGCCGGATCCCTTCTCCGGCCAAATAGTCCACCGCCAAAACGCTGACCTGCCGCTCTGGGTCATACAGGGCAATGGCGCAATTGGATA
>NZ_JANSIK010000004.1:0-32662 GCF_047462035.1 Synechococcus sp. R5-15
GTAGTAATCCGTACTGAGCATATTATACATTATTTTCAGTATAGTTGAGCTTATTATTGACTAGAGTCATGCTCTCTTCCAGTTGGCTGAGAAAACTAGCGGCGAGAGGGCGTTAACTGTGCCTTGCGCAGGCGCACCGACTGGGGCGTGATCTCCACCAGCTCATCCTCGCCGATGTATTCCAAAGCCCGCTCCAGGGTCATCTCCACCGGCGCTTGCAAGTGCACCAGCTCCTCCCCGCCCGCAGCCCGGTGGTTGGTCAGTTGCTTGGTCTTGCAGACGTTCAGCTCCAAGTCTTGGGGACGGTTGTGCTCGCCCACGATCATGCCCTTGTAAACGCGGGTACCTGGCGTAATAAAGAATACACCTCGATCTTCCGCATTCTTGAGGGCATAGGTAGTGGCCACCCCTTCTTCAAAAGCAATCAGCACCCCGTTGCGGCGCATTTCCATCTCAGAGGTCAGGGGACGGTATTCCAAAAAGCTGTGGCTCATGATCCCCTCGCCGCGGGTGATGCGGATAAACTCCCCCCGAAAGCCGATCAGCCCTCGCGCCGGAATGACAAACTCCAGCTGAGCCCGACCATCGGATCCCACCATCATGTTCTGCATTTCTCCCCGCCGTTGCCCCAGTCGCTCGATACAAGCCCCCACCGTCGCTTCCGGCACATCTAGCACCAAACACTCATAGGGCTCATAGGGCTGGCCGTTGACCTCGCGGAAAATTACCTTCGGTTGCCCCACCTGAAACTCATAGCCTTCCCGCCGCATGGTTTCTAGCAGGATGCCCAGGTGCAGCTCGCCTCGCCCCGACACCAAAAAGCGATCCGGCGAGTCGGTTTCTTCCACCCGCAGCGCCACGTTGGTTTCCAACTCCCGCATCAGGCGCTCCCGCAACTGTCGCGAGGTAACGAAGGTACCCTCCTGGCCGGCAAAGGGAGAATCGTTGACACCGATCATCACCTGCAGCGTCGGCTCGTCCACTTTGATGAGCGGCAGAGCCTGGGGATTTTCGGGAGAGGTGAGGGTGTGGCCGATGTTGGCCTCGGCAAACCCCGCCACGGCGACAATGTGGCCGGCGGTGGCTTCCGTCAGCTCGATGCGCTGCAGGCCCTGAAAGCCGAACAGCTTGGTTACTTTGCCCTTGGCAATGGATCCATCCTCTTTCACCACTGCCAATGGATCCCCCAGGCGGATGGTGCCGTTGTGGAT
Organism: Synechococcus sp. R5-15; assembly: GCF_047462035.1. Lineage (NCBI taxonomy): Bacteria > Bacillati > Cyanobacteriota > Cyanophyceae > Synechococcales > Synechococcaceae > Synechococcus > Synechococcus sp. R5-15. Next base: position 1,212 of record NZ_JANSIK010000004.1, read on the forward strand.
CTTGCCGATCACAATCCGGCCCAGGTATTCCGAATACTCCAGCGTGGTGACCTGCAGCTGCAGGGGCTTGCCGGGATCCCCAATGGGAGGTGGGACATGCTTGAGAATGGCCTCGAAAAGAGGCTTCATATCCAGGGATCCGCTGTACTTCCCTTCCAGAAAGGCTTTGAGATGGGCTTCTTCCAGGGCAAAGCCGCGCAATCCAGAGGCAAATAGATAGGGGAAGTCGCACTGGTCTTCGTCCGCCCCCAGCTCCAAGAACAAATCCAGCACCTTGTCGACGGCTTTGTAGGGCTCGGCGCGAGGCCGATCAATCTTGTTGACCACCACAATTGGGCGCAGGCCCTTCTCCAAGGCTTTGCGCAGCACAAAGCGGGTTTGCGGCATCGGGCCTTCGTTGGCATCCACGATCAACAAGCAGCCCTCCACCATCCCCAGCACCCGCTCCACCTCGCCCCCGAAATCGGCGTGGCCAGGGGTGTCGACGATGTTGATCAAGGTTTCGCCGTAGCGGACGGCTGTGTTTTTGGCCAAGATGGTGATGCCCCGCTCCCGCTCCAGCGTGTTGCAGTCCATCACACAGGTGGGGATGTCTTCCCCCTCCCGAAAGATGCCCGCCTGGCGCAACAGGGCATCCACGAGGGTGGTTTTGCCATGGTCAACATGGGCAATGATGGCGACGTTGCGGATGGGGAGTGACATATTAACCATTGACCAGCAGGATGTCGCCCTACAAGCAGGAGTGCCCTAGGGATTTCTTTACAACTCTAACGCAAAGGAGCGTTACGTTGCTAAACACTCCTGGCTTTAGGCTTAGCCCCAGCACTCCCAAAGGGTTATCCCGACTGCCTCAATATCCAGAGGGATCCCCTACATATCGGCGCCGCGCAGATAGAGCAGCAGGATGACCGCCGGGCCTGCCAAGACAATCAAGGCCAGCAGGGCCAACTGCACAAAAACTTCGTATTGTCCGAACATAATCCCAGATCCTGTGGCTTACGCTTTGTATCCTAAGGGGTGCCCTCCACCCCAGATGGGAGAGCTGTTACAATTCTTCAAGTCATGCGCTCTTCGCCAAGGGATCCCTAGCGCTCCTGCTGGGCTTGAAACACCACCGGATCCAGGTTGAACAGTTCCTGCAAGATCCGCATGGCTGCCCGCCGCGCCTCAATATCCCGTTTGGCCCGCAGTTGCACCATCGGGTCGTGCAGGATCTTGTTGACGATGCCGCGGGTCAGGGCGTCGATCACCTCCAGATGCTTTTCGGCGAAGTCTTTGCCCAGGCGGGAGAGGGCTTTTTCCATTTCCTGTTCGCGGATAGACTCCACCTTGTGGCGCAGGCTGGAAATGGTGGGCACCGTCTCCAGAGAACGCCACCACTCCATAAATTGATCCACCTCCTCTTCCACTAGGGCCTCGGCAGCCAGAGCCAGCTTTTGCCGTTGGGCGCGGTTTTCTTCCACGACGCGGGAGAGGTGATCCACATTGAACACCTGTACCCCCTTCAGCTTTTCCACGTCGGGATCGATGTTGCGGGGCACAGAGATATCCACCAACAACAGCGGCTGATCCGGCTGCAGCACCCCTGCCAGTTGCTGGTAGTTCAGGATCGGCTGGGTGGCACCGGTGCTGGTGAAGACCAAGTTGGACTCGGCCACACTGTTCAGCAGCGACTCCCAAGGCAGCACCTGGATCGGCTGCTCGAATTGCTTGGCCAGGGCTTCGGCTCGCTCCAGGGAGCGGTTGACCACCGTGATATCGACTGCCCCTTTGGCCAACAGGTGCTGCACCAACAGACGGGCCATTCTCCCCGCCCCCACCACGGTAACCTTGCCCTGAGAGAGGGATCCCTGCTCTTGCAGAGCCAACTCCACCGCTGCCGAGCTGATGGACATGGCGCCGGTGCCGATCTCCGTTTCGGTACGGACGCGTTTGCCGGCGGTAATGGCTGCCTTAAAAAGGCGATTGAGGATGCGATCCATGCCGTTGCAGGCTTGGCCCAGTTGCTGGGCTTTTTTCACCTGCGAGAGGATCTGCCCTTCTCCCAGCACCAAGCTATCTAGCCCGGCAGCCACCCGCATCAGGTGGGTTACCGCATCCTGGTAAAGAAGGGTAAACAGGTGCGGACGCAGTTGGGGCAAGGGGATCCCTTTCAGCTCAGCCAAGAACTGCATCGTCTGCCGGACACCACTCTCCATTTCTGAGGTGACGATGTAGACCTCCAGCCGGTTACAGGTGCTGAGGATCGCAGCCTCCTCAATGTGGGGGTGGGTGCGAAGCTGCTGGATCGTCTCTCCCACCTCCGCCTCCGCGATGCTGAGGCGCTCCCGAATCTCTACGGGAGCTGTGCGATGGCTAAGACCGACAACCGCGATAAACATGCCTCTCCGTCGTCTGTACAGCAACAGCAAAAGTTATTAAAAACAAAAACTCTGAACAAAAGCAAATATTGTTTCAGAGAGAAAGCAAGAGCTGTGACCGATACGAGGGGATCCCTTGACTCGGTTCCAGCAAGCTTAGGTAACTTTTCTCAGCCTACCTAAACCCTAAAACCAGTATCGAACCGGTTTTGCCGGATTTTGCTGAAGAGTTATTACGTTTTCACGGGTTGGGGCTTGATAGATTTCGTAACTTTCCCAAAAAGGCAAGGGCGACCTCCAGCAGGGGAAAGCCGCCCCGATCTCCGAGGATGTTAGATAGGGATCCCTTAGCGCAGCTGCAGGCCGCGGGGCTGTTGGCCGTCTTTCATGTGGATGGTGTCCACAAAGCGCACCGTGCGGGATTGGCTGGAAATCACCAAGGTCTCGGTGCGGGCCCCACCCCCAAAGAAACGTACCCCGCGCATCAAGTCACCATCGGTGATCCCAGTGGCAGCAAAGAGGACTTCCTTGCCACTGGCCAGCTCCTCACACTCCCACACCTTGTCGGGATCCTCGATGCCTTTTTCTTTGAGTTCCCGTCGCGTTTCCTCCACGGGTGGCAAGTAGGTGCCTGCCTGAACTACTTCGGGATCGTAGATCAGCCGACCTTGGAAGTGGGCGCCCAAGCACCGCAGAGCAGCTGCCGAGATCACTCCCTCAGGAGCAGCCCCGATCCCCATCAGAGCATGAATGCCGGTGCCGTTGAAGCCCGCCGAGAGAGCCGCCGAGATGTCGCCATCGGTGATCAGCTTCACCCGTGCCCCCGCCTCTCGAATTTGGCGAATCAGATCGAGGTGGCGCTTGCGATCCATGACCACCACCGTCAGATCCGACACCTCCCGATCCAGGCTTTCGGCGATGATCTTGAGATTTTTCTCTGGCGGATAGTCGATGTGCACCTTGCCCTTGGCCTGGGGCGGAGCTGCCAGCTTTTGCATGTAGATGTCCGGGGCGTGGAGAAGGCCGCCTTTCTCGGAGATGGCCAGCACGGCCATGGAGCCATTTTGGCCTTTGGCCACTAGGTTGGTGCCCTCACAGGGATCCACAGCGATGTCAATCTCCACCAGCTCTTCCACACGGCAGAACTGCTCAGCATCCGGGCGGGTACAGATGCCCACTTCTTCGCCGATGTAGAGCATGGGAGCCTCATCGCGGGTTCCTTCCCCGATGACGATGCGACCGCGCATAGGGATCTGGTTGAGTTTCTCCCGCATGGCCTCTACAGCCACCTGGTCGGCGGTCTTGTTGTCCCCTTTGCCCATCCAGCGGGCGGCGGCAATGGCAGCCTGCTCCACGACTTCGATGATCTCTAGCCCCAACTTGTTGTCCACGATGTGCCCCCTTGCTGATCTCGGAATGGTGAAGGCCAACTTAAGGATATCTTCAGACTCTTCCCCTCAGTTTACCAGGGCAGGCTTCTCCTCGGGATCCCATTCTCTCAACCCCAATAAGCTGAGAGAACAAATCTCCCAAAGCCAGTCAGGAAGAGCGATCCCCGTCTTGGCAGCTTACTATTGCCGCTTGGGGATCAGGGATGGTAGCCTATTTTAAGGGCAATAAGTTTTTCTTAACGCAATTAAAAAAACGCAATGAAAAGATACGCTTTCGTCAACCGTTCCGGACAGGTTCAGGTGATCCGAACGATCCCCGGCCACTGGGAGCGCACCCTCTTCCCCGGCCAGCAGGCGATTTTTGAGGCGGAGCCGGACGACTATCTGGAAGTTTACAGTTGCTGCTGCTCCACCACCATCCTGGAGGAGCGCCGCCCCTGTCGCCATCTGGTGGATTCTTCCTCGCCTGAGGTTGACCTCTACCTGTGGTCATCTTCGCAACGGGGAACTCTGGCGGATGCGTTGAATGGTTGACAGGCTCTAGCGGCTGGCTGCCCCATAGGGGCAAGAGGACTGGGTTTGCCCAGGATAACTAGATTGGGGATCGCTTCTCCTGAGGCCGATCCCCGGATTTTTCAGAGGGCGGACGCGGCTCTGGAGAAGGGGCATCGGGGGGACGGGTCAGGCAACTGCCCCGCGCAGCATTGCGAAAGGTATCGATGCGCTCCACACAATTTTGATGGCCGCAATAGGGGCAATACAGGCGATCCCCAGGTTGGGGCTCCACATCGGCCTGGCTCCACCACCGCCGACAGCGGTCACAACAGAAGTGATAGAGGAACTCCAGCGCCACTCTCATGGGATCCCTTGCAGAGCCGAACCGATCAGCATGGAAAAATGGGGATTATCCGGATCCCAGCAGTTGGGATCCGTCGCTATCTATTTAAGGCAGAGTCATTATGAGTATGGTATGTTAGGTTTGGTTTACATTTGCACTTTACCGCAAGGAGCGTTGATTTATGTCTCAGGAAGGATGCCTGCGAGTGGGGCAGCCCGCTCCCGATTTTTCGGCCACCGCCGTCTATGACATGGAATTCAAGACGGTGAAGCTCTCCGACTACCGGGGTAAGAAGTATGTGGTGCTGTTCTTCTACCCCTTGGACTTCACCTTTGTCTGCCCAACGGAGATCACGGCCTTTAGCGACCGCTATGACGACTTTGCCAAGCTGGATACCGAGATCCTGGGTGTTTCAGTGGATAGCGAATACTCTCACCTGGCCTGGATTCAAACCGACCGCAAGGCTGGAGGGGTGGGTGAGCTGAGGTATCCTCTGGTCTCTGACCTGAAAAAGGAGATCAGCGCTGCCTACAATGTCCTGGATCCGGAAGCGGGTGTGGCGCTGCGCGGCCTGTTCATCATCGACAAAGAAGGGATCATCCAGCACGCCACCATTAACAACCTGGCCTTTGGCCGCAGTGTGGATGAAACCTTGCGCACCCTGCAAGCTATCCAATACGTGCAATCTCACCCCGATGAAGTTTGCCCGGCCAACTGGCAGCCCGGCCAGAAAACCATGCACCCCGACCCAGTGAAATCCAAGGAGTTCTTCGCGGCGATTGCCAAGTAGGTTGGCCCAGATCCTGCCTCAGGGATCCCGGGCTTTTTCGGGTATGGCTCCAGCCCCGGGTGGGCTGGGGCTTTTCTTCGCCAGGGGCAGCCCGACTCTTCCCAAAAGGGACAAGCAACAGCAGAGGGGCTGGGGGTGAGGGCCGTCGGCAACCGCTCCAGAACCAGGTGCCCGCGAACAAATAAAGATCCCCTGAATTGACCAGGGGATCCGACAAGACAAGGGCCGCTGGACTTAGTCCCAGGGTTTCCCGCCGGTGAACTTGTAGGTAATCGGCTCCTTGTTTTTGCCGATGTTGCGATCCACTTTGCCGACGGGCTCACGGCCTTCGTTGACCTTCTCGGGAAAAACGCCATCTTTGGGATGCACCAACACAGGCTCTCCACCCGCCGGAATGCGGAAGATCTGGTAGTCGTTGATCTTGTAGTCGGATCTCAACTGGGCACCCAGCGCCAAACACTGCTCTTTGCGGGCAAAGGTGAGAAAGTTTTTGCCTTCCACCATTTCGGCAGCGCCGCCGGTGGGCATTTCAAACACCTGCCCCGGCTTGCCCGTCCAGGTGATGACGTATTTTTCTTCGGTTTCGGCTGCGCTCAACAGCCCCCCGGTGGATCCCCCAAATAGAGGCAGCTTTGCTCCCTGACGAGGATCGCCTTCCATCACAGCCATAGTCTACCTTTCTCAACTCGTTGTGGTTTGCGGTGGTTTGCCTTGTCCAAACCGCGGTTTGCGGCGCGAAGCACTTTGAATCTACCACTGACTCGATTTTTGGCCCCAGTTCCGCCTGGGAACTGTAATCTTTCGTAGCAGACTGGCTGGCTCTCGGACGGATCCCTGGGCGCCCTGTAGGCCACCATAGAACAAGCCGGAGACCCACAGCTTTCTGGAAAAGGAACAGCGCCCATGGCCCAGTGGTCCCTCCATCCCAGCTCGCAATCCAACGCTAGGGTCATTCTCATTCCCACCGCCTTTGGCCACGATACTCAGGCTCCGATGGCCATTCTCAATGCCGGTTCGGAGCTGTGTGCCTTCGAGCCGAGGTTGGGGATCGATGTGGATAAGCTGGCGGTGGCGCAGTTGCCGGGGCTGGTGGATGAGCCTCCCTACGGCATGTGTGAGGCGGCGGTGACTCAAGCTTGGAGACGACAACAATGGCCGGTGCTGTTGCCTTCGGTCTTGGCCGCCAGTTGGGGGGCCATTCGTGCCCTCTGGAAGCACTACCCAACTCTGAGTGTGGTGCATTGCAGCGCTCATGCCAACCTGATGCCGCCCCCAGAGATGACCCAGCCGGATCAAGATACAAGCTATGGCAGTGCTGCCTGGGTGGAGTTGCTCTATCAGCACAAGCTGCCGGTGATCCATGTGGGATTGCGCAGCGGCAGTGCGCGGGCCTACGCATGGCTGAAAGCCCACCACAGCCCAATATTCTGGGCCCAAGATGGCTGGGATCCCCAGCAGGTGGTGGCCTCTTTGCCGGATCAACCGGTGTTTTTGGTGGTGGACTGCAGTGTGCTGGATCCTTCCTTGGCGCCCGCCGTGCATCACCCAGAGCCAGGGGGGGTGAGTTGGTTGCAACTGTTGCAGATCTGTGAGGCCATCTTTGCTGCTCGTCCTGTGGTTGGCCTTTCGCTGGGAGGGGTGGCGGTGGGATCCGCAACACGGCAAACTGCTCGCGTGGTGGCCCGCCTGCTCAATTGGTTGCTGGCCTGCTATGCCCTCCACTCCCTGAAGGTGACCGCTCAACCGCAACCTGCCCAGACTGTTTAAGCTGCTCAGGTCTGAACATTCATTTGGGATGGTCGAATGAACCTCTATCGCCGAATAATCTTCCCGCGGCTGTTGGATTTAGCTCTCTCGGGGGAAGGGATGGAGCGCTATCGGCGGCAGCTTCTGGCTCATGTGCAGGGATCCGTTCTGGAGATTGGTTTTGGCACCGGCCTCAACCTATCCTGCTACCCAGAGCACATTCGAAAGATCACAGGGGTAGATCCCAATCCCGGCATGGGATCCCTGGCTCGTCGGCGCATTGCATCTTCTCCCATCGCCGTTGATTGGCAGGTGGCGGATGCCCAGGAACTGCCTTTTCCAAGCCAGAGTTTTGATAGCGTGGTTAGCACCTGGACATTGTGCAGCATTCCCAATGTGGCCAAGGCTTTAGGGGAAATCCGGCGGGTGTTGCGAGCGGGGGGCAAGCTGTTTTTTCTCGAACACGGCCTCAGTGAGGATCCCCAGGTGCAAAGATGGCAAAATTGTCTTAACCCTATACAAAAGGTAATCGCAGATGGCTGCAACCTAAACCGAGATATGGCTCGGTTGATCCAGGGAGCGGGGTTTCGGTTTGAGCAACTGGAGCGGTTTTATATGGCCGACCAGCCCAAGTTTATCGGCTACACCTATCAAGGCATAGCACTCCCTGACCCGGAAGGAAGCTGCGGATCCCAGGGGGCTTGAGCAGCCACCGATTCTTCAATGGCTCTCTACCTGTTCGCCTTTCTAATCACACAGTTGCAGACGGGATTGCGGCTGCCGCATGGCCGGGTCGATCTCGTAGGTCAGCTCAAAGTTGATCACCCGCCAGCGCTGAGGGGATCCACCCACACCCTCTGGGATTTGGGAGCTGAAGCTGACGGGCAAACCATAGAGGCGAGGTGGGCCGGGGCGACGGTGGGATCCCTGCTCCAGATAAGGGGTGAGCAGCTGGCGGTAGCGCTCGGCCACGATCACCTGAGTGGCTCGCATTCCTTGCATGCGCAGCCGATCCAATTCTTCATGAATCTCAAAACGGATCCCATCGGCGTGGGTGTGCTGACGAAACCAGCGACCTTCCCAAAAGCGCCAGCGCCGTCCGGATTGCAGGTGTACCAGCTCCTCTTGTTCAGCATCCGCCTCAAATGCACCATGGCGAGGGCAGAGGTAGGTATCGGTCAGGGTGAGGGCCGCAATCGTTTGCCGACAGTGGGGGCACTGAATGCTGGGGCCGAAGATCGGGTAGGAAAAGGCAACAGTCATAGGAAACCCCACAAAACGCGGCTGGATATCTGGGCAAATCCGCAGTTGTCCACATTATAGATGTTGCCTTTTGGGGATCCCCATGACAAAACCGGGGGAGATCTTCTAAATTAGGAGGTAGGGGGGATGCGCTCGAAGTCTGTACTGATTCTGGGCGAGCCTCAAGGAGCTCCGCGATAGCAACGGGGAGTGGGTGGTACCCACTTCTTTGCTTTTTGAGGGGGCTTACTGTCCCCTTTGCCAGCTCCGGCTCCAAGGGGTTTGGATCTGGCGGCAACACCCGGTTGGTGACAAGTTGGTTATGGTTCACCCTCTTATTCCACAGTTGGAGAGCTTGGCCCGTCCCTTGGCCGCTCAACTGGGATACCAGTTGGTGCAGATGGTTTTCCACACCAACCAGCATCCGCCAGTTCTGCGGGTGGATATCCGCCCACTGGATCCCGACCGAGAAACCAGCCATGCCGATTGCGAAGCCATGAGCCAAGCCTTAGAAGTCGAGCTGGATCGGGTGGATCTGATCCCAGGCCAGTATGTGTTGGAGGTGTCCAGCCCTGGCATCAGCAACCTTCTCACCAGCGATCGCGACTTTGTGGTTTTCAAAGGGTTTGCGGTGGAGGTGACCTTGGATCCACCCTACAAGGGCAAAGCCGTCTGGTCAGGACACCTGCTGGGTCGGGATGAGGAGAGGGTTGCCTTATCTCTCAAGGGGCGGCGAGTCCAGTTGCCCCGCGCTTCGGTGCAGCGGGTTGCCCTCTCATCGGAAACTGACTAGGAGACCGGAGATAGAGAGAGCGTTTGACCGCAGGTGGTGCGGCCCTCCCTTCGCATCAGAGATGCGGGTTCAGTTCCCGCTGTGGAGCAATAGCAACAGCAAGTTTCACGAAGTTTGTGCAGGAGGACAGTGGTTATGGCGATGGTGCCTCTGCCGGGTTTGGCGGAAATGGTGGAGATGATCTCGCGGGAGCGCAACTTGCCCCGCCATGTGGTCACCGATGCCCTGCGAGAGGCGCTGCTCAAGGGCTACGAACGCTACCGCAAAACCATCCAGCGAGATGTGGTCTTTGCAGAAGACCACTTCCGCAATTTCGATGTGGAGTTGGATGTGGAGGCAGGAGGCTTTCGCGTTTTGGCCACCAAAGCCATCGTTGAGCAGGTGCAAAACCCCGACCATGAGATCTCTCTGTACGATGTGCAGCAGGATTACCCAGAAGCCGAAGTAGGCTGGGAAGTCACAGATGATGTCACCCCACAACAGGCGGAATTTGGCCGCATGGCGGCCATCCAAACCAAGCAGGTGCTGGCGCAAAAGTTACGGGATCAGCAGCGCCGTCTGATTCAGGAAGAGTTCCGCGATCTGGAAAAAACCGTACTGCAGGCACGGGTGCTGCGCACCGAGCGGCAGACGGTGATCATGTCGGTATCCAGCGGTTTCGGACAACCTGAGGTGGAAGCAGAACTGCCCAAGAAGGAACAGCTGGCCAGCGATCGCTACACTCCCAACGCGGTGATGAAGGTCTATCTCAAGAAAGTCTATGAGGGATCCCGGCGGGGGCCACAGCTTTTGGTTTCCCGGGCCGATGCTGGCTTGGTGGTGAACCTGTTTGCCAACGAGGTGCCAGAAATTGAAGAGGATATCGTGCGGATTGTGGCAGTGGCGCGGGAGGCCAACCCCCCTTCCCGAAATGTGGGGCCACGTACCAAGATTGCGGTCGATACGGTGGAGCGGGACGTGGATCCAGTGGGGGCCTGTATTGGCGCGAGGGGATCCCGGATTCAGGCGGTGGTAGCAGAGCTGCGCAACGAGAAAATCGATGTCATCCGCTGGTCGCCGGATCCTGCCACTTACATTGCCAATGCCCTCAGCCCGGCCAAGGTGGTGGAGGTGCGGCTGGTGGATCCGGAAATCCAGCAAGCTCATGTGTTGGTCAACAGCGACCAGCTCAGTTTGGCCATTGGCAAAGAGGGGCAAAATGTGCGCCTGGCAGCCCGCCTCACCGGTTGGAAAATCGACATCAAGGAAGTGGAGAGCTACCGCGCAGCGCTGGAGGAGGCCCAAGCGCAAGGGTTGCCCTATCCCTTCATCACTCCAGCGGCACTGGAGCGCTTCCAGCGGCGGGCAGAGCGGGCTGCTTTGGGCCTAGAGGATGAGGAATACGAAGAAAAGCGCCGCTTGGAGGAAGAGGAGCTGGCGGGAGACGAGAGGCTGGAGGAAGACTGGGCTGACGAGGACGAGGACTTCGACTACGACGCCGAGTTCGACATTGCCCAGCCAAAAGGGTAACCCTCTATTCTCACTCTGCCCGTAGAGAGTGGCTTCTATTGGAGGTCTGGGCCTTGGGATGAGTCTTGCTGCATGGGGTCACGGTTTCTATCCTGAAGCAATGTATTGAGCAGCAGAGTTCTCATGGTTTGGGCGCTTCGAGGCAGCATTCGCGAAGTGCGCTGCAGGCATATCTCCTTATTGAGTTCTCCTCGCGGGGTTTCCCACCAATTGGCTAAGCTGGAGAGGCAGGTACATCAAAACTCTTCCGAGCCAGAACCCAAACCTCAATCCAACACAGCGGGATCCCTTGGCTAGTTCAGAGTTTGCCCTGGAGCAGTTGCTCTTCGCCCCGGCCACGCCTGACCCCGACGCAGTGCGGGTAATCTACGCCTTCCCCAACACCTACGCAGTGGGGATCACCAGCCTGGGCTATCAAGTCATCTGGAGTCTGCTGGCCAGCCGCCGGGATGTGGCCGTCTCCCGCCTCTTTACAGATCTGGCTGAGCCCCTGCCCCGGGAGCCGGAGCTGTTCGGCTTTTCCTTGTCCTGGGAGCTGGACTATGTTCATATCCTGGCTCTGCTGGAACGACACGGGATCCCTCCCAGATCTGAGGAGCGGGAAGAAGCCCACCCCTTGGTCTTTGGCGGCGGCCCGGTACTGACGGCCAACCCCGAGCCTTTTGCCGAGTTTTTTGACCTGATCTTGTTGGGGGATGGGGAAGGTCTTCTGGAGAAGATGATCGAGGTCTATCGGGAGGTGCGCCAGGGATCCCGGGCTGAGAAATTGCAGGCGCTAGCGCAGGTGCCGGGGATCTATGTGCCCGGCTTGTATGAACCCCAATACCGGGAGCCCGACGGCCCGGTGGAGAAGGTGCTCCCCAAAGTGGCCGGGATCCCTAGCTCCATCCGCAAACACACCTTCCGCGGCAACACCCTCTCGGTTTCCACAGTAGTCACCCCCAAAGCGGCCTGGGAGAGCATCTACATGGTGGAGGTGGTGCGCAGTTGCCCGGAGATGTGTCGGTTTTGCCTGGCCAGCTACCTAACGTTGCCCTTCCGGGTGGCGGATGTGGAGGGGCATTTGATCCCGGCGGTGGAGCGGGGGCTGCAGGTTACCCAGCGGATTGGGTTGCTGGGGGCTTCGGTAACCCAACACCCGCAATTCGAGCAGTTGCTGGAGCACTTGGCCCAGGATCGCTTCGAGCAGGTGCGTCTCAGTCTGGCCTCGGTGCGCACCGCTACCGTAACCCCACGTCTGGCGCAGGTACTCTCCCGCCGGGGCAGCCAGTCCATTACGGTGGCCATCGAAAGTGGCTCAGAACAACTGCGCCAGATCATCAACAAGAAGTTAAGCAACCCGGAAATCTTGGCAGCAGCAGCCCACGCCCAGGCTGGAGGTCTGAAGGGCATTAAGTTCTACGGCATGGTAGGGATCCCGGCGGAAACCCAGGCAGATCTGGAGGCCACAGTAGCCCTTTTCCAAGAGCTCAAAAAAGCGGCTCCCGGCCTGCGCCTGACGCTGGGTTGCAGCACCTTTGTGCCCAAAGCCCACACCCCTTTTCAGTGGTACGGAGTGGATCCCCAAGCCGAGAAAAAACTGCAGTTTTTCCAGAAACACCTGCGTCCCTTGGGGGTGGAGTTGCGCCCGGAAAGCTATAGCTGGTCGGTGATCCAAGCCCTCATCGCGCGAGGGGATCGGCGGGTGGGAAAAGTCTTGCAGTTGGCGCGGGACTTTGGGGAATCCTTGGGGAGCTACCGGCGGGCTTTCAAAGAGCTTAAAGGGCAACTGCCGCCCCTAGACTACTACGTGCACAGCCACTGGGATCCAGCGGATCCCTTGCCTTGGCAACACATCGAAGGGCCCCTCACCCCAGAGCGACTGTTGCAACATCGCCAGGAAGCTCTTTCTGTTCGTATCTCTTGAAAATACCTATTTGGGTTGTTTGCAAGCTGCGATGCTGCTGGCAATAATCGCCTCGGTTTCGGCCAAGCCTTTCCAGCCCAAGATCTGGGTTTCTTTCTTTTCCAGGCGCTTGTAGGTGGCGAAAAACTCCGCAATCTCATCCAGGCGGTGCTGGGCGATGTCTTCCAGCTTGGTCACCGAAGCATAGCGGGGATCCTTGGCAGGCACACACAGCAGCTTCTCATCGGGATCCCCGCCGTCGATCATCTGCAACATGCCCAAGGGTCGCACCGTGACCACACACCCTGGGAAAGTGGGCTGATCCATGATCACCAAGCCATCCAAGGGATCCCCATCCCCGGCCAGCGTGTTGGGCACAAAGCCGTAGTCATAAGGGTACTGCACCGAGGAGTAGAGCACCCGATCCAGCGCCATTGCTCCCATGTCTTTGTCGAACTCATACTTGTTTTTGCTGCCGCCGGGAATCTCAATCAAGATGTTGAGCAGGCCGGGCTTGGGTTGGGCAGGGATCCGCGACAGGTCGATCACAGCAAGCACCCTCGGATTGGGAATAGACAGCCAGAGGGTATTCTGACATACTCCTTGCCCCAAAGGACAGAGACTCTTGACACTTGCCGGGAACAGGCGGGACGAAACCCTTAGCCGCCTTCACATTGCTTCACATTATTTTCTCCACGTCTGGCTTAGCGTCGCATCTTCCTCGACGAGATGGGAGACTGGGTTTTCTCTCCCCCTTTCCCTCAGCAGGCCCGGAGCCGCCTGGAAGGATAGGGTTCCGGATCCGGCTTCCTTGATTGGCTCAGACATACTCCCCGGGCAAGATTCGAACTTGCGACCAATCGGTTAACAGCCGACCGCTCTACCGCTGAGCTACCGAGGATCAAGCGTTTCTCATCATAGGGGAAAAAAGGACTGCTAGGCAACTGCCGATGAGGGGTTCTGGTTTGGCCTTGGGATCCCTGCTCAGAGGGTGGATAAGCTTGAGTCTGCTCAATCACTTACCTTTCTCAGGTCTATCTGACGGATCCAGGGGACAAACCCTGAAAACGCCCTCGTCAACCGAACGGAAGCCATTACAATGGTTACGGACATTTGCCAGCGCCCCTCATGGACTTCGGAGTCGGATTTCTCTCCAACAACGTCATGCTGCCGATCCTGGATTTTTTCTACGGGATCGTGCCCAGCTACGGACTGGCCATCATCTTCCTGACGTTGGTGATCCGCTTTGCCCTCTACCCGCTCAATGTGGGATCCATCCGCAACATGCGGCGCATGAAGGTGATCAGCCCGGTGATGCAGCGGCGGATGCGAGAACTCCAGGAGAAATACCGAGATGACCCGCAGAAGCTTCGGGAAGCCCAGGCCAAGCTTTACAGCGAGCTGGGGGCCAATCCCTTGGGGGGCTGCCTGCCACTGCTCATTCAAATGCCAGTGCTGTTTGCCCTGTTTGCCACCCTGCGGGGCTCCCCCTTTGCAGCGGTGACCTACGATGTCAACTTGCAGATCCTGCCGGCGGAAATGGCGGCTGAGGTGGTGCCCGCCCCCTACGTCAGCCCCAGCAAGAACATTTTTGTCACCGACTCTCTCCACAAGCCGGTGGTGCTGGTGGAACCCAAAGGCACCAAGGTTGCCGTTGGGGAGGAGGTGCAATTTCTGCTTCAAGGGCCGGGGGGCAAGCCTTTTGAGCAATTGGTGGCCGAAGCGGGCGGGGATCCCAATCTGTTACAGCCCACCTGGAAGATCACCAAAGGAGAAGATCGTGCCCAGATCAAGCCGGATGGCACCTTGCTGGCTCTGCAGCCGGGGGATGTGACCGTGCAGGTGTCCATTCCCGGTTTGGCCTCTGACACCGGCTTTCTGTTCATCGACAAGTTGGGCCGTGTGGGAGCCTTCGACGAGGATGGCACCATCCACTGGGATATCATCGCCATGATCGTCATCTTTGGGGTGTCCATTTACCTGAACCAGTACCTAACCAATGCCGGACAGGATACCGGCAAAGAGGATCCCAGCCAAAGTTCCATGGCTCGCATCACCCCTGTGCTGTTCTCGGCGATGTTCCTGTTCTTCCCTCTGCCGGCAGGGGTTTTGCTCTACATCCTCGTCTCTAACATCTTCCAAACGGTGCAGACTTTCCTGCTCTCGCGGGAGCCGTTGCCGGAGAACTTGCAGCAATTGGTGGAAGAGGAGCGCCGTCGGGCTGCCCAGGCGATCACGGTGGAGGCCAAGGAAGTGGAAAAATCGACCAAGCCCAGAGCAGCCAAGGAGGGACGGGAATCCTTGCCCTTTGAGCCCTAGGGGATCCTCGCTGTTGGGGTGGACTTGTGGTGGAGTGTTGATACCTCTTCAAAGTTGGAAGCTGCCTAGGATGAGCCGTCCTAAGTCTTCTACGGAATCTGCTGCTAAGAAATCTGAGGGAACCGTTGCCCCTTCGCCAAACAAGTCCACCTTTGCGGCCAATCAAGAGCGAGCCAGGCAGTGGTTACAGCAGGTGCTGGCGGCTATGGGGATCCCAGCGGCGGTGCGGGTGGTGGGGGAGGTGCTGGAAATTGAGGCAGACTCTTTGACCCCAGCTCAGAAGCGGCTGCTGTTGGCGAAAGCCCCCCCCTTGCCCTCTCCATCTTCCAGAGATTCCCCTCAAGAGGAGGATCGCTCCCCCGTGGTGCTGGATGCGTTGCAGTACCTGGCCAACACCCTTCTCAACCTGAACCAGCCGGAAGACCAGCAGCAGCCCTACATTTTGGATTTGGACGGCTATCGGCAGCGGCGTTTGCAGGAGCTGAAGGTTTTGGTTGCCGCTGCTGTGGAAAAGGTGAGGGCCACTGGCCGGGAATACGAGTTTCCCGATCTCTCGGCTGCCGAGCGTCGGCAAATTCATACTCTCTTGAATGACCCTGCCTATGCCGATCTGGAAACTTTCAGCCGTGGCAAAGAGCCTGACCGGCGCTTGGTTATCCGTCGGGCAGCTTCCCCATCTTGAGAGTGGGCAGAGGGCTGGGAACAAGTTGGCCCTCTTGCTACGGTGACGACAGGGATCCCGGCTATCCAAAACGTGCGAAAGGGGGCGCAATGTTAAGGCCAATTCGTCTATCCGATCTGCGGCAGATGCCGGATCAAACCCAAGAATTGCAGTTTAGGCAGTTTTTTTCGGGCTTTGAGAGTTTGACCCCTGTGGAGGGATCCCTGGAAGTCAGCCATCGGGGCCATTTTCTCGAAGTGAGTGCTGAAGCTCGTACCATTGTCACCCTCACCTGCCACCGCTGCCTACAGCAGTTCAACCACCGGCTGCACCTGGAAGTTGAGGAGATCATTTTGATTCGGGATCCCGAACCTCTCCCCTTGGAGCTGGAACTGCAAGACGAAGAAGATCTGCTGGAAAGCCTGCCCCCCAATGGTGAGCTGGATGTCGAAGACTGGATGTACCAGCACCTGCATTTGGAGATGCCCCGCCAGTTGCCCTGCCGTCCCGATTGTCCGGGCATTGCGGTGGAAGCTACAGCACCAACGGCGGATCCCCGCTGGGCAGCCCTAGCTTCTCTCCTGGAAGACTCTCCCTAGCTTTTTTGATGTTGCGCCCACAAGTTCTCTGGCGTTTTGCTCGACCCCACACCGTCTACGGCACCAGCGCCAGCGTGGTGGGCCTCTACCTGTTGGCGGGGTTTGTGGCTGCCGGATCCCTGCAACCGGTTCTCTCGGCGCTGCCCCAGTTGGTCTGGGCTTGGGCGGCCTGTCTGGCGGCCAATGTCTACATCGTCGGCTTGAATCAACTGACGGATATTGAAATCGACCGCATCAACAAACCCCATTTGCCCTTGGCTGCTGGATCCCTGGGTTGGCGACAGGGGGTGGGGATCGTCGTGGGTTGTGGGGTGGCGTCCGTCCTACTGGCCATGGCTGGGATCCCCTACCTGCTGCTGACGGTGCTTTTGAGCAATGGGATCGGCACGGCCTATTCGCTGCCCCCCTTGCGGTTGAAGCGTTTTCCGCTGGCAGCCTCGGCTTGCATCTACAGCGTGCGGGGTTTGATCGTCAATTTGGGCCTTTACAGCCATTTTCAGCAGGTGATGCAGGGAAGGGTCGAGCTTTCGGCTGCGATTGTTTGGCTGACGGGGTTTATGTCGATTTTTGGGCTGGTGATCGCCCTTTTCAAAGATATTCCCGACATGGAAGGGGATCGCCAGTTTGCCATTGCCACCTTCTCGCTGCGCTTTGGGCCAGGGCGGATCTCAAGGTTTTGTATCGGCATTTTGGCCTTGTGCTATCTGGGATTTATCGGGGTGGGGATCTCTTTTCTCCTTGCGGGCAACGGCCTCTGGCTGTTGGTGAGCCATGTGTTGGGGCTGGGGATCCTCTTGGGCTATGGTGTCCATCTGGATCTCAACCGCCGAGATGCGATTGTTGGCTATTATCAACTGATCTGGAAGTTGTTTTACTTGGAGTATTTGCTTTACCCTTGGGCCTTTTTCTCTTTTTTCTAGAGCATTTCTTGAAGCTGCAGTCGCTTCAAATTAGGGTGGACACCTGAGCTACTGATCGCGCCAGCGGGACGGAGTCCTTGAAAAGACTTCTGGCCCTATGCATTATTGCTCTACAACACTGACGCGACCAACGTTTCGGGTGTGGGCACAGTATCCTAGTTTGAACCAAAATGAGCATAACGATCTCCCAAAACTCAGGCAAGAAAAACCTAGAGATACCGCGTCATTTGCACTCGAAAGCGGCCTTTTTTCGTTTCGGCTACCTCTTCAATTTGCAGCCGACCCCGACCTCGAATGGCAATCCAATCCTGAGGGCCAACGGTGTAGCTGGCTTGGGTAATGGGCTTCCAGTTGACCCGCACTTCCCCCCGTTGGATTTCTTCCACCATTTTGCTGCGGGAGATGCCAAACCCAGCTGAGGCTACCGCATCCAGGCGCAAAGAGGCTTCCACGCTGGTGATGGATTTGACGCGGGGGGGTTGAATGTTCAACTGGCTCAGGGGGATCCGGCTCACTTTGACAGGCACTGTGCGCACCTGCGTCAGGTTTAGGGTGAGGTAGTCCACCATTTCGGGCACAACGATGGCCTGGGCGCCTGAGTCCCCCAACAGGAGGATGTCTCCCACTTTCTCGCGGGCGATGCCGGCTCCCAAAAGGGCTCCCAGAAAATCGCGGTGGGTGGCCGGGTCGAAGAGAAAGTTGCCCTGAATCTGAATGGCGGCCAATGGGATCCCTTCTTGGTCGGGCTTGGGATCCCGGACATCTAGGCCCACCTCAGAGCGAGCTAGGACCAAGCGCTGGCGCTCTGCTTGGGGGTACCCTCCCCAAGCCCACACTTGCAGTTCGGTCAAGTTGCACAGCCGAGCTTGCACCTCTGCTATTTCCGGTGGGGAAAGGAAGTCGCTCCAGACCACTTGCCAGGTCTTGAGGGCTTGCTCTCCCAAATCCAAGACCCGTGCCAAGGTTTCTCGATACTCTGCCCCTTGCAACAAATCGGCTCTGGGTAGCATTTGGGGTGCTTCGACCTCTGTGGTTCAGTCCCGTTTTTCCCATGCTAAGCTAGATAGCTGGAATCACGGCGGGCGTAGCCAAGCGGTTAAGGCAGAGGATTGTGGATCCTCCATTCGTGGGTTCGAGTCCCATCGTCCGCCCTCGAGCGGAATCAGGAAAATCCAGTCAGGACAGGGCCACAGAGGCCAATCCATCTATCTAGACCCTGCCCAATGAAAACAAGCAACACCCCATCTGGACGCAAAAATCGTGAAGGGAGTCGTCAAGGCAATCTGCAGCCCCTGGCTCTCCCCCTCAAAACAAGCTCTGCTGTGGTCTTTCAGGTTAGGGTGAGCTTCTGGCCCCCTGCATTATTGCTCCGCAACGCCGACGCGAGCAACGTTTTGGGTGTGGGCACAGTATCCTAGTTTGAATCGAAATGACCATGACGCTCTGCTTGCGGATGGACTCACCAGGACTTTGTCCCGCTATCGCGAACACAGCTCAAGATTAGGGTTCCCACTTCGTCAATGACCCCCGTCCAATCGGCTTCGATCACCGCCGTTGCCTCCGGCATCTCGACAATTGCCGGCCCGCGCAGTTGAAACCCCACATCCATGCGCTGCCGATCGTAGACCGGCACCGAGCACATCCTGCCCCCAAACCATGCCTCTCGCCGACCCTTGAGGGGATCCCCTGGCAAGGGGGGGGGTGCGGTCAAAGGCACGGTGGGTAGGGCCTGCACCGCCTGGAGACGCAACTGAATTGCCTCCACCGGCTGGGCTGAATCTTGCCATCCATAGCGTTGTTGGTGGGCCTGGTGAAACTGTTGCTCCAGATGAGGAATCGGATCTGACAACTGCACCGGGATCTCCAACTCAAAAGACTGGCCGCGATAGCGCAAGTCCAAGCTGAAGTGCAACGCCGGCTCCTGCAGATCGGCTTGGGCCTGGCGGATCAGGGGTTCTGCCCATTGGGCCAGCAGGGATCCCCCTGAAGCGGACGTGAGCTGCCGCAGAGGTTGGAGGATGGCCCGCCGATAGTCTCGCCGCAGATCTGCCAAAGCCATTCCCAGCGCCGAGAGCACCCCACAGGCAGCCGGGATCAAGATCGTGCGGATGCCCAGCTCTTCTGCCAAAGCACAGGCATGCATGGGCCCGGCTCCGCCGAAGGCCAACAGGGCAAAATCGGCGGGATCCAAACCCCGCTCCACGCTGATCACCCGCAAGGCCCGCGACATGGCGACATTCGCCAAGGTGCGAATGCCAACGGCAGTTTCCTGCAAGCTCAAGCCCAAGGGATCCGCCAGCGTGGCAATAGCCTGTTCCGCTAGCCCCCGCCGTAGCTGCACCGAGTCGCCCAGCCGCCCGCCATCCGGCAGGTACCCCAGCCAGAGGTTGGCATCGGTAACCGTCGGAGCTGTTCCCCCCCGACCGTAGCAGGCCGGCCCGGGGTTGGATCCGGCACTCTCTGGCCCCACCTGGAGCCCACCGCCGGGCAGCAAATAGGCCAGGGATCCGCCGCCGGCACTGACGGTGTGGATGTCAATTTGGGGCTGTTGCACGGGCAAGCCGCACACCACCGCTGCGGGAGTAACCTGGGGGATCCCATCTTGGATCAAGGCCACATCTGTGCTGGTTCCCCCCATATCGAAGCTGAGCAAGTGGGGGTAGCCACTCAGCCGACCCAGATAGGCCGCCCCATAAACCCCGCCTGCCGGCCCTGAGAGCAAAGCCACCGAAGCATGGGCCGCCGCCTGAGCAATGGAGGTCACCCCGCCGGAAGACTGCATGATCAACGGTTGGGGGATCCCTCGCTCCCGACATCCTTGGGCCAAGCGGTGCAGGTAGCCCGCCAATGCCGGGCTGAGGTAGGCATCGATGGCGGTGGTGCTGAAGCGCTCGTATTCGCGGAACTCCGGCGCCACCTCGCAAGACAGGGAAAGGTGCAGATCGGGAAAAGCCTGCCGCAAGGCCGTCCCCAGCCGCTGTTCGTGCTCCGGGTAGAGAAAAGAAAACAAAAACCCCACCCCAATAGCGCGGATCCCATCCCGCTGCACCCGTTCCCCCACCTCCTGCACCACCCGCCGGATTTCGGCATCGGTGAGCGGCTCCAACACTCCACCCACGCTGCAGCGCTCCTTCACCTCCAGGCAGTGGTGGCGGGACACCACCGGCTCCGGCTTGGGCTGCGTCAGGTCATACAGAGAGGGGCGGTTTTGACGGGCAATGGCCAGCACATCCCGAAAGCCCGCCGTGGTCAAAAACAGGGTGGGGGATCCCTTGCGCTCCAGCAGCGCGTTGGTGGCTACCGTCATGCCATGACAGAAGAGGTCAACCCAGAGCACCCCCAGCTTGTCCAGCGCCGCAAAGACTCCCTCCTCAGGGCTGGGGGTAGACAGCACCTTCGCCGTCTGCATCTGGCCATCCTGCAAGAGCACCAGATCAGTAAAGGTGCCCCCCACATCGATCCCCAGGCGGGCCAAGCTGCGGCTTGCTTCCGTCTGATCCAGATTGGCCGGATCGAGGTTGCTACCCAACGCTGATGCGACCATGGCTTCTATCGCTTCTATAGTCCATCGCTGTCCTTCACCAGCCCTGCCCGAACGGCATCCAAGAACTGGCGGGCAGTGCGACCGGAAAAGCCGTTTTGCTGTTGGGCCCAGATTAAGGCCTGGCGGCGCAGGGCATCCAGAGATTGGGTGAAACCCAGCCGCTGGGCCAAGTGTTCTACGGTTGCCAGGTAATCTCCCTGGGTGAAGGGGGTGAAGGTGAGGGTGAGGCCGAAGCGATCCCGCAGCGACAGCTTTTCCTGGACCGTATCCCAGGCGTGGACTTCTTGATCTTGGGGATTGGGACGGTCGCCAAAAAACTCGCGGATGAGATGGCGGCGGTTGCTGGTGGCATAAAGGCGCACGTTGGGGGGCGGCGCAACGAGATCCCCCTCCAGGAGCACCTTGAGCTGCTTGAACTCGGTTTCCTCTGCCTCAAAGGAGAGATCGTCCACAAACAAGATGAAAGGCAACACCTGCGCCCGCAGCTCTGCCAAAATCTCCGGCAACTGAACCAAGTCAGTTCGCCGCAGCTCCAATAGGCGCAGCCCCTGCGGGCCGTAGCGGCGCAACAACGCCTTCACCAGGGAAGACTTGCCCGTACCCCGCGCCCCGTAGAGCAACACATGCAAAGCCGGATCCCCCCGCAGCAGGGCTTCGGTGTTGGCCGCCAACTGCTGTTTCTGCCGTTCGTAGCCGTAGATCTCCTCCCAGTCAGACAGATCGGGAGCAGGGATCCCTTCTAGCCCTGCTGGCCCCCAGCGAAAGGCCCAGTAGCGACCACAGAGCCCTACCCCCCTTTGGCGGTAGCGGGCAATTAAGGTCTCCAAGCTCTGGCCCCAATCGGCAAAAGAGCGGGGATCCCAGCCAGCGCTATCGGTTTCCCCATCGGGCCAGGGGATCCCCAACCCCAACGCCTGCATCTGCTCGGCAATGGTCTCCTGACTGTCCGCTAGGGTTTGCAGACAGCGCAGGTCGTGGCGGGCAGCCTGCATCAGAGGCCCTGGGATCTCTTGGGATCGCAGCGCCGCGCGGGAAAAGGGGTTATCGGCCCAGCGGATCTCCCGGATCAGCCATTGCCGCCAGCTCAGGCCCTGCCGGGCCAACTGCTCAAACCAGCGCCCGTAGGCCCTCCAGCACGGCAGGGGATCCCCACTCATCAACTGCTGGATCAGCTCCTGCCAGGCTAGGGCTAGGGGGTGGGTGCAGATGTCCCGGAATACCAGCAGCTTGGCCGCTGCTTCTGCTGCTTCTTGGAGGGGGGTCATCGCTTGAAGCCGCTCTAACTTGGCGTTGCTTATCCGCTCCCTAGGGGAGGAGACTGGGGGTAGTTGCGTTAACAACACGGAGCGCTTGAGTTACCTGGCATTGTCCCGCCGGCCCAGTTCATAGAGGCCTCCGCCGACGCAGGCGATCAGGCCACAGGAGACGGCCCAGCTTTTGCCCAAGGAGATCTCCGTCAGGGCTACCACCAAGCCTGCTGCCAGCAAAAAGGGAAGGGTGCTCAGCAAGGAAGCCAAAGCTCCACTGGGATCCCATAGCAATTGCTTTTCCCAGCTCTCCTGCAGCTTTTGATGCAGCGGCGAAAACCCCCACATTAGCCCTAAGCCCCACAGAGCCGTGGCGGCCCATAAAGAGGGGCGAAGCATCTCCCAGCCCACAAGTCCAACCCCAACGGGATCCACCGGTCAACTCCCAACCCTGCCTTTCTAGGCTAGCGGGATTGGGCCCAATCGGTGGCGGTAATGGTGGTGCCAGGAAATTGAATGGGGTTGCCCAAGCTCTGGATTTGGGCCTGGAGAGCTGGCAACAGCCGCAAATCCAAAAGCGGCTCCTCCACGATCTCTGCCGGGATCAGATCCCGCTCCAGGGCAAAGTGGGCCGTGTGACCGGCGGCGGTGCCAATGGCCCATTCCACCGGATGCACCCGGTAGGAGGCACTGGCAATGCGGCTGGTGGCGATATTTTTGTTGCCGGCTAGCAGATTGTCAATGCGCTGGGGGATCAGAGCCCGCAGGGGGATCTGGTAAGGGTAGCTGGGGGCCTGCGCGTCTTTGTTGTTGCTGGGGGGCAGGGAAAAACCCGGCAGCAGGCAATCGTGAAAGTCGATGGGGTACTGGCCCACCCCCACCGAGTCGTAGAAGATGAAGGGCCGCCCGCGGTTTAGCTCCGATTCCCGTGTGGTGATGTCCGACTCGTAGATGGTAAATCCTTCTGGGTAGGAGAGGCTGGGCCGACCAATGATGCGCCGCGACTCGCGGATATAAGGGTACTTGGAGAGGCCGCTGGCAGTTCCCATGGGGGTATTGGGCCCCCGTAGGTAGGCATAGCGCAAGTAGAAGTCTTTTTGAAAGTTGGGATCCTCCTGTTGCAGGAGAAAATCCGTCCTTCCCGCCACCAGCCAGTAGAAAAAGCCCTTAGCATGCTGCTCAGCTCGCCGCAGGGCTTCCACCCGTAGGCCCCCCATCCAGCCGCCCGGCTGCAGTTGGCCTGAGGCCTGCAGTTGCTCGTGGGTAAGGATGAGGTTCATCTCCGGGCCGGTGATGCGCCAGTCGTTGCCCCAGGTCCAGTTCTGCATGGATTGATCCCCCACCCGAATGGCCTCTTCCCCAAAGCCGAACACCTGCCCCCGGATGCGGCGGTAGGTGAAGATCAGCGCAAAGTTGAAGCGAGGGTGTTCGTAACTGTAGTAGGGGCCGTGCAGGGGATCGTTGTAGAACTCCGGCTTGACCGGCACCTGCGGCACGGGGAAGCGCTCCATGACAAAGGTGTAGGTGAAGCCCTGGGTACAGTAGGGATCCACGTAGGGCTTGGAGCTGGGTTCCCAGCGGCTTTGGCCATCGGTTCCCAGGCGGTAGGGCACCCGCGCCAGGGGCAGCAGCTCGCCGGTTTCAGTAGCGTCGATCACCACCCAGGGCAGGGTTTTGTCTTGGCGTTCTGGCGGCGGCTCAAAGCGCAGGATCTCCTTGTCCCAGTCCTCGGTGGGTTCTAGACGATAAAAATCGAGAAAGTAGCTGGAGAGATCCCCTCGATTCTCTGGCTGGACGCCGGCGTGTTTGGGGATGTTGCGAATGGCCTGCACACTGCGGATCTGAGAGTCTTTGATCTCCAAATCCTTCACTACCGTCTCGGTGAACAGCCGCAACTGCCCCGACTGCAGATAGGGATCCAACATCTCCCGAATCACCTGGTGGCCCACCTGAGGGGAAAAGCAGAGCACGCTCACCCAGCATTTGCCCGGATTGGGATCCCCGCCGTATTTTTCCCGTACCCGCCGGCGAAACTCGCTGTAGCCTTTGGGGAAGATGTCATTTTCTCGTTGCAGGGGTCGCTCGTCCAAAGCGGAGACTCCCTGGGCGCTCACCTGCCCCCCGATCCAATCGCTGATCTCCGTCATGCACACCTGCCGGCCCAGTTGCAGCGCGTCATAGGCCGCCGCCACCCCCCCCAGCCCGCCCCCGGCAATGAAGATCTCACAGGGGATGCGGGTTTCCGGCAAGGGCTGGGCCAGAGCCGCTCCGGCGCCCAGGATCCCTGCTCCCAAGGCTACCCTGCTCCACCCCAGAAGGTTGACCTGAAGTTTCATCGAATGACCTCTCCACACCCACGCTACAGCTTGGCCTTTTGGACTTTCCGGCAACCTCTATCATGGGAGAAAGCCTTGGGGATGCTCATGCCGGATTCCACCTTTGTCATCACCACCCCCATCTACTACGTCAACGCCGCTCCCCACATCGGCAGCGCCTACACCACCCTGGTGGCGGATGCCATCGCCCGTTACCATCGCCTGCGGGGCAAGGATGTGCTGATGGTGACGGGAACCGACGAGCACGGCCAGAAGATCCAGCGCACCGCCGAAGAGCGCGGCATTCCCCCTCAGCAGCACTGTGACGAGATTGCGGCTCAGTTTGCCCAGCTTTGGCAGTTGCTAGACATCCGCTACGACCGCTTTATCCGCACCACCAACCCTCGCCACAAAGCCATTGTGCGGGAGTTTTTTCAGCGGGTTTGGGATCAGGGGGATATTTTCGTTGGGCGGCAGCAGGGGTGGTACTGCGTTGCCTGCGAAGAGTTTAAAGACGAGGCGGAGCTGCTAGAAGGTGGGTTTTGCCCTCTGCACCCCACCAAGAAGGTGGAGTGGAAAGATGAAGAAAACTACTTCTTTCGCCTCTCCCGCTACCAAGAAAAGCTGGAGGCCCTGTATGCGGAGCAGCCGGAGTTTATCCAACCAGAAAGCCGCCGCAATGAGGTGATTAACTTTGTCAAGCAGGGCCTGCGGGATTTTTCCATCTCTCGCCCTAGTGTCTCCTGGGGGATCCCTTTTCCGGCGGATCCCGGCCAAACCCTCTACGTCTGGTTTGACGCCCTGATCAACTACATCAGTGCCGCTCTGGATCCTGACGACGAGCCCACCTTGGCAAATGCCCTACGCCGCTACTGGCCTGCGGATGTGCACCTGGTGGGCAAGGACATCGTCCGCTTTCATGCCATCTACTGGCCGGCTATGCTCATGTCGGCCGGTCTGCCTCTGCCCAAACAAATCTTTGGCCACGGCTTTCTCACCAAAGATGGCCTCAAGATGAGCAAAAGCTTGGGGAACACGGTGGATCCCTTTGAGCTGGTGCAGCAATACGGCGCCGATGCCGTGCGCTACTACTTCCTGACGGAAATCGAGCTGGGCAAGGATGGCGATTTTAGCGAGGGCCGCTTCGTTGACGTGCTCAACGCCGATCTGGCCAACGACCTGGGCAACTTGCTCAACCGCACCCTCAACATGCTCAGGAAATATCAATCCGACTACCGCGTTCCCGCCGTCGGGATCCCTGCAGATCACCCCCTCAAAACCCTGGCCGAGCGCCTTGCCCCGGCAGTGGCCGACGCCTACGAGCGGCTGGATCCCAGCTCTGCTGCCCGCAAAGCCCTCAGCTTAGCCCAGGCCAGCAACAAATACCTTGATGAGCAGGCTCCTTGGACGCTGCACAAGCAAGGGCAAAACGAACGGGTGGCCCAGATTCTCTACGCCGTTTTGGAAAGTGTGCGCTGGGTGGCAGTCCTGCTCTCCCCCCTCATTCCCGCTCTCAGCCTCAAGATCCTGCAGCAGCTGGGGTTCTCCCTCGCCGACACCCTGCAACTGCGCTGGGATCCCGATGCGACTTGGGGCCAGCTTCCCCCCGGGCAAGAGCCCCAGCCTCCTACGCCTGTCTTTCAGAAGATCCTGAGGAACGCCTAGGGATTGGCGATGTCCGGTCGGGAAGATTGGGCAGCGGCTTGGGATCCCTCTGGTGTGGCTCCGCCGGCAAAAGGGCGGTCACCTCCCAGGGGAAGTGTTGATGAAGCAGCGGAGAAAGAACGGTTGGATGGGTCGGATGGGCGCAGCCGCGGGTTGTGAATCGCGCCAGTGGTGGGGGGCACTTCGCCGGACAGCGTCTGCCAGGCTGCCCGTACCCCTGCCCAAAAGCTGCGGATATTGACTTGGGCGCCCTGGGCTTGGGTGCGTGCTCCTTCGATGGAGCGGTTGACCTGCTTCACCACTTGCCCAGCCCCTTTCACCCCTTCGTCGAGGCTGTCGGCAATCTCGCTCACTTCCAGGCTGGTCAGGCGCAGGGCCTCCAGCGTGGGCGGCAATTCCCGCAGCAGCGTGTCGAAAAAGCGCTCCACGCTCTGGGCAGCTCGACCCAGTTGAATGACGGCAGGTAGTAGGGTCAGGATCACTGCCAAAATGCCCACTGCTACCAGGCCTACCGAGAGGCCGAGCCAAAATACTGGGTCGTTCATCCCGCCGCCTCCTCCCCATCCCGAGCTTCTAGGTCAGCTTCTTCCCCGCCAAAGGGACGCGAGTTCTGGGCTTGGAGCAGCTCCCTTCGCTTCTGCAACATGGCTTCTTTGCCCACCGCCACTGCCTGCTGCAGCCGCAGCAGAGCCTCATCCAAACTGCGTTGGGCAGCGTCGAACAACTTTTCCGATTGATATTGCAGACTGCTGGTCACA
Organism: Synechococcus sp. R5-15; assembly: GCF_047462035.1. Classification (NCBI taxonomy): domain Bacteria; kingdom Bacillati; phylum Cyanobacteriota; class Cyanophyceae; order Synechococcales; family Synechococcaceae; genus Synechococcus; species Synechococcus sp. R5-15. Next base: position 27,794 of record NZ_JANSIK010000004.1, read on the forward strand.
TCTTCTGCCACCTCTGGCAGGGCCTCTGCCGATTTCTTCAGCAGTCGCCGCGTCTCCCGTCCGCTGCGGGGAGCCAAGAGCAGGCCAATGGCGGTGCCCACAGCAGTTCCCAGCAACAGCCCACCAATAAACGCGCCAGTCCGGTTTTCAGCCATGCTTTGCCAGAGTTGAGTTGGATACGGGTGGCCCCGAAACCAGACTACCTTAAGATCTCGCGGGATCGGCGGGCTTGCCGCGCGCCGGGTCAACTGTTCCTAGAGAATCCGCAGGGGATCCACATCCAGGCTGACGCGGATCCCTTGGGGGGGATGGCCAATTGCGGCCTGGATCTGCGCAGCCAGCTTCGGGCGATCCCAACCTTGGTCGGGAAGCTGCTTCAACAGGATCTGCCAGCGGTAGCGTCCGGCAACCCGCTCCACCTGAGCTGGCCCCGGCCCCAACACCTCTGCCGGGATCCCCTGTAGGCGTTCGGCCACCCGATGGCAGTAGCGCTCCAGGGCTTCCAGGCAGGTGCTGCTCAAGCGGATCAAAATCAAGGCTCGATGGGGAGGATAGCCCCCCTCTTGCCGTTGTTGCAGTTCTGCCCGCAAGAAGCCCTCGTAATCTTGGGCCAGTACCGCCCTCAAAATCGGGTGCTCCGGCAGATAGGTCTGGATAATCGCCTGTCCTGGCAGGGATCCCCGGCCCGAGCGCCCCGCCACCTGGGTGAGCAGTTGAAAGCTGCGCTCGCCGGCGCGATAGTCGGCTTGGTGCAACAGCCCATCGGCGGCCATCACGCCCACCAAGGTCACCTGGGGAATGTCCAACCCTTTGGTGAGCATTTGCGTGCCCACCAACACCTGGGCCTTGCCGCTGCGAAACTGCTCCAGCAAATCGCGATGGGATCCCTTGCGGCGGGTGGCGTCGCTGTCGTAGCGCAAAATCGAGAGCTGGGGCCAATGCTGGTGCAGCACTTCCACCACTTTTTGGGTGCCGGTGCCGAAGTGCTTCAGGTAGGGGGATCCACAGGCGGGGCAGCGCTGCGGATGGGGTTGGCGGGCGCCGCAGTAGTGGCAGCGCAGTTCCTGCCCGCCGAGATGGGCCAGATGAAAGGTGAGAGAAACATCACAATGCTCGCAGGTGAGGACAAACCCGCAGCTCCGGCACAAGACGAAGGTGCTGTGGCCGCGGCGGGGGACAAAGAGAATGGCCTGTTCCCCTCTGTCCAGCGTCTGCTGCAGGGCCTGGTGTAGACGGCGGCTGAGGATGCTGCGGTTGCCGGCTTGGAGCTCCTGGCGCATGTCCACCAGCTCCAGTTGGGGCAGGGTGGCCGGGATCCCAGCTTGGGGGATGCGCTGCGGCAGGGCCAGCCGGATCCACCGTTGCGGATCCTGCAGATGGGCGGCATAGGTTTCCACCGCTGGGGTTGCACTGCCCAGGACCAGGGGACAACCGGCCAGCTCGGCCCGCCACTCGGCCACCTGACGGGCGTGGTAGCAGGGCTGGGGCTGATCCTGCTTGAAGCTGTCGTCGTGCTCTTCGTCCAAGACGATCAGGCCCAGCTTGGACAAGGGGGCAAACACCGCCGAGCGGGTGCCGATCACCACTTGGGGGGTGGAGGACAGCATCTGCCGCCAGGTGTCGTAGCGCTCGCCTTCCGAGAGGCCGCTGTGGTAGGCCCACACCTGGGATCCCAGCCGCGCCCGAAACCGATCCATCAGTTGCGGGGTAAGGCCGATCTCGGGCACCAGCACCAGCGCCGACCGTCCTTGCTGCAGCACCTGGGCGATCACCTGCAGGTACACCTCTGTTTTCCCAGAACCGGTGACCCCGTGCAGCAAAAACCGCTGGAACCGGCCCAAAGCTTGCCGGATCGCCTCTACCGCCTGGGCCTGGGCTGCGGTCAAGGGCTTGGGCGGATCCCGCCACCCCGGCAGGCTGGCATCTCCCAGCCGCAGCAGTGGGCGCTCGTAGAGGTGGACACGGCCTTTGCGGGCCAACCCCTGCAGAACTGCTCGGCTCACTCCTGCCAGGCGCTCCCACTCGGCGAGCAGCAGCTCTCCCCCCTTCTGCTTGAGGATCTGCAGCGCCTTCTGCTGAGGGAGGCTCAGCCCCTCTGGGGAGTCGTCGGCCAGACTGGCGGCCAGCTGGGTTTTCACCCTGCCCCCCTGTTGCTCCTGCCAAAAGCTCTCCACCCAACCCCGTCGCTGCAGTTCCCGCAGGGCGAGGGCGGCAGTGGGCACCTGCTGTTGCACATAGCGCCAAGACAGCTCTCCCCCTTTGGCCTGAAGCAGCTGCAGCAGGGTTTGGGCAGCCGGCGAACATTCCTCCCCTTCGGCAGGGAGCCTGAGCAAGCGGACACGCCGCTGAGAACGGCTGAGCAAGCCGGGGGGCAATACCGTGCGCACCACCTGGGCCAGAGGGGTGAGGTAATAGTCGGCCACCCGCTGCAGCAGGGGCCAGAATTCTTTGGGCAGGATCCCTTTGGCCACCACCGCCTCGATCTCCCGCACCGACTGCGGATCCACCCCTGCCGGCAGCTCGGAGCGCCAACCCAAGGCCACTGCCCCCGCCATTTGCTGACCAAAGGGTACGCTGAGCAGGTCGCCCGCTTCTGGCGCGGATCCCTCTGGCACACGATAGGTAAAGCAACCCCCCAAATGGGGATGATCCACCCACACTTCCAGCCAGCGGGGAGGCACAGGCTGCAACACGGGATCCCTCACGGACGGGGCAGAAACCTCGGCAGATCGACCGCCCGCTTGCTTGCCCGAGACGGTAGAGGTTGGGCCAGGGGCTGAATTGTAGGCTTGGCAGCAGGGGTTGGAGACAGAGCCTGGCCAGGGGACTCTGTTCGCGTGAGGGCGCTGGAGGTATCGGCCCGAGGTGGGACATCCAAGCCTTTGCGTTCCAAAGCCGCCTTCAAGCTCAGCACATGCATCTGCTGCTGCTCGTATTTTTCTCGGAGAGAGCGGTTTTCTTCCCACAGGGCAGCACGCTCCCCTTGCAGGGCTTTGATCTGCTCTGCTTGCTTCTCCAGTTGCGTGGACAAGGTTGCAATTTCTTCTTGCAGATGGAGAATGGTTGCCTGCGCAGAGCGCAACTGTGGCTGCCAGTCGGGTTGGGCGGCCAACTGCTCCAAGGCAGCCTGCAACTGCCGCTCCATGGCGGAGAGATGCTGCTGGGCTTGGGCGTACTGTTCCTGCAGATGGCGGTGCTCTTGCTGCCAACGGGTAACTTCCGCCTGGGCTTGGGAGAGGGCCACTTGCAGCGCTTCGGCCTGGGCCTGCCACTGCTGTTGAAGCTGTTGCTGCTCCCGGGATCCCTGGCGCAGATGCTCCTGCTGAGCTTGCAAAGCCGCCAATTGAGCTTGGGCTTCGGCCAGGGCTGCTTCTAGCTCTTGCCGTTGTTCCCGCCAGCGCTGCTCGGCCTCGGCTTCCGTCTCGGCATAGCCCGCCAAACGGGCCTCGAGGTGTTCCCGTTGCTCCTGCCAGGCTGCCTGTTGGTCGCTGTACAAAGCCCGCAGGCTGCTCAGCTCCGCCTGAGTTTCGGCAATTTGAGTGCGGGCCAGAGAAAGCTCTGCCTTAAAACGCTGCAACATCTCCACCCGTTTTTCTGCCACATCTTGGGCTTCCAGAAGAGAAGCTTGCAGCTCCTGCTGGCGCTGTTCCCATTGACGGCGCTCCTGAGCGTGGGCCAAGCGTAGCTGCTCAATCTGCTCCTGCAGGGCCTCGATATCCTGCCGCTGCCGTTCATTTAAGCGTTGCCGAGCAGCAAGCTGAGCTTCCTGATCCGAGATCTGGACTTTCTGAGCCGCCAAAGTCTGCTGCAACTGTTGCAAGAGATGCTCCCGCTCCTGCAGCGCCTTCTCTTGTTCGGCCACCTTCTGGTGCAAAGCCTGCAGTTGTTCCTGAAGAACTCGCCGCTCTTGGAGCTCGGCTTCGGCTTTGAGCAGACGGTTCTCCAATTCCTGGCGCTGCCTCAGGGCCAAATGGCGCTCCGTGCTGGGATCCGGTTCGGATGCTGAACAGCCCGCATGAGTCTCTGAAAGGATGGGATCCGAGTCACCTGAAGAGGGAGCACGCATAGATTGAAGGAGAGATGAAGAAGCGGGAGCAAATGATAAAGTTCCCTGCAGTATAGAGAGATTTTTGGGCGGGTTCAAGCCAGAAGGGTGATCTTGTAAAATCTCCTGCTGCTCCGCACGGCGCGGAGTGCTATCGGCCTGTTTTGGCCGCGCTCTTGCTTCTGAGGTTCCCAAATCCCCGGACTGGGCAGAAGGGCTTGGCTTACTTTTTTTCGGCCGCGAGGCCCGATCCCGACCGGAAGAGGTCTCCCCTTGCTTGGGCGTGCTCTGAGAGTCTGCCACCTTGCCCCCTTTCATCGCCCACAACACCCACCCCCGCCATCACGGACAGATGGCCCCACCATTCTAAACTGAGTCTAAATCTAAATCGACTCGGTCTCAATCCAAGCGTCTCTGCTGAGTGTAGAGGAGTCCCGCCCGTGCTCGGAGCTCCTGGCAGACGCAGGTCGGCCTCATCGTTGCAGGGGCAAATGCGAGGACTCGCTTCCACTGGCCCGAACAGGGCAGCCAGCGAGCCTGCGGAAAACCGTCTTATCTTTGTCCTTCATTTTGCGATACTGCTAGGGGTGATGTTGAGAATGACCGCACGATGGCGATGCAAAATGGAGCCAGGGATCCGCTTCAACTTCCTCAACAGCAGACGGGCTCGGCGGGATCCCAGTTGAACCTTGCCTGTTCTGCCCCCTGTGGCCTACTGTTGAGCCTGCTCTGGGCTGTCCCTGCTCTTGCTCAGCCAGAAGCTCCCAGCTCCGCTGCCTCTGCTCTGCCCAACAGCCGCGAAATCCTCACCCCCCCACCCCCCC
>NZ_JANSIK010000005.1:0-9401 GCF_047462035.1 Synechococcus sp. R5-15
ACCTGGGCAAGACCGGCACAGGCGTTCTCTGGCTGTTCACCTTTGGCCTGTTGGGCATTGGGCAGTTGATCGACCTGTTTTTGATCCCAGGCATGGTGGAAAATCACAACTTCAAACTGGCAGTTCTACAGGGATCCCAGCCTTCCCCAACGCCTGCAAAGGCCGTTTCAGCGCCTTCTCAGCCCTTGAAAGGTCAAGCTCTGATGCGGGAGATCCTGCGGCTAGCCCAACAGCGGCAAGGGATCCTCACCCTTGCGGAGATAGCTATCGACTTACCTGCCGACTTTGACGAAATTGAAAAGGCGCTGCAAGAGCTGAGCCGGCGGAGCATGGCTTTCCCCGAAAACAACCCGGTCACTGGAGCGGTAGAATACCACTTCCCTCACCTGCTGCACCGCTCCCCCGACCAACGTTCGCTCTAGATGCCCTCCTGCAGACCTCTACTGGGATCCCAGGATCCCTTGACGTTTGGCTAGCCGCATTGCCCAGCGAAAGGCCAGCAGACCCAGGCCGAAGTAGAAAATGCCGCTGGCTAGAGCCATGGCCAAGCGCAGGGGATCCAGCCCTACCTCGCGCACCATTACGTCGCGTAACAGCCCAGCCCCCGCCGTCATGGGCAGACTTTGCCCTAGCCACCTCAGGGATCCCGGCCATTCTTCCGTGGGAGCAGCCAACAGAAAAAGCAAGCCGAATTGGCTGATAATTAAAAGCTGCTGAATTCGCTTCCAAATCAGAGCGGCGGATCCCAGCAAAAACGAGAAGCCGTAGGCCCCCAGCACCACGCTCACCAAAGGCAACACCAGAGCAGGGGGAAACCGCAACCGGCTGCCCGTCAGCAATAAGATGACGCCCAGAATGACGACGACAATGGAAAAGCGCAACACCAAGCTGGCACAAGCCCGTGCCAAGAAGAGAGTGGCTGCCGAAAATGGCGAGAGCAACACCTGCTCCAAGGTGCCTGTCTGGGCTTCCACCTGCAGGTTGAGGGCGATGTCGTTCACCACAAAAATGACCAGCGTCCAGAGCACATAGCCGATCACCACCGCATCCAACCGTTCGCCAAATTGGGAGGCAGGCCCTGCCACATATTGGGCGCCGGCAAAGAGGGCATAGAAGAAGAACGTGGTGATCAGGATCCCGCCCAGGGCCTCCGCCGGATAGCGAATGTACTGGATCCAGGCCCGCTTCAGTTCAGCCCAAAACAGGTGTATCACCGGCATCATCCTTGCCCCTCTCCCCTTTTCAACAACTCGAGGAAAATATGGGTGAGATCGGCTTCCTCTCGTTTGAGGCTGAGCAAGGGCAAAGGCTTCAAGATCTCCAGCACCTGATAGAGCATCTCTGGCGGGCCGCTGAACCGCACCCGATGGGATCCGAGAATCTTCACCCCTTGGCGGGCCAGTTGTTCAAACCTCCAGGGATCCAGCCCCTGTTCCAGCTCGATCCGGTAAGTACCGACGGCGCCGGCAAAGTGCCGGATCAACTCTCCCGTGGGGGCTTGGGCGATGATCACCCCTTGTCGAATAACGGCTACCTGATCCGAGAGCGCTTCCGCAATATCCAGTTGATGGGTGGTGAGCAAGATGGCTCGACCCGAAGCGGCAATTTGGCGGATCAGGGATTTCACCGCTTGCGCCGATTCCACATCCAACCCCAGGGTGGGCTCATCCAGCAGCAACAGGGCCGGTTGATGCAGGAGGGCGACGGCAATGGCCACCTTCTGCTGCATGCCCCGCGAAAGGGTTTGCACGGCCACATCTTGTTTCTCCTGCAGGCCAAAGGTCTCCAGCAGCTCTAACCCCCGTTGCCGAGCGGTTCTGGGGGATAGCCCCCGCAGCACACCGAAGTACTCCAGGTTCTGTAGGGGGGTCATCCGCCAGTAGAGGTTGCGATTGCCTTCCAGCACTGCCCCCACCTGGGCCAGGGCCCCCGGATCGGTATGGGGATCCCGTCCGAGAACGCACACTGTGCCCGCGTCGGGTTGGATCAGGCCGGCAATCATCTTAATGGTGGTGGTCTTGCCGGCCCCGTTGGGCCCCAAAAAAGCCAGGATCTCCCCTGCTGCCAGCGTCAGGGAGACATCCACCACCGCCCGCACCTCCCTGCCTCCTTGCCGGTAGGTTTTTTGGAGGTGGTGAGCTTCTAGAACTTTCATGACGCGAACCCGATGCAAACGCGAAGCCGATGCAAAAAGGAGCGCTGAAGAGAGGAGGGCCGGCCATTCCACTCTCTCACACCAGAGCATGGGCCCGCCTCGAGAGGGATCCGGCAAGATCTAGGGGGTCATTGGGATCCCAGCCTCCATCCGGCTCAGGGCCAGGCTCATCTTGTCCAGCCACTGCAAAAGGTTCTCCAGTTGCTGCGCCGCCGGCACCATCCCCAGACCCCGCACCGTCACCTTGCCCGGTTGGTAAACAAAGCGAGGCTGCAGGTGAGTGGGCAGAGCCTCTTTCAGGCGATTCCAAGCCGGCTCCTCCATGGGGGTTTCCAAAAGGACATGCTCCTTGGCTGGCCTAATGCGGGAAAAGCCCAGCGTGCGGGCCAGGATCTTCAGCTCCATCACCCGCAGCAGCTCCTGGGTAGGCTTGGGCAGGGGGCCAAAGCGGTCTTGCCATTCCTGGGCAATTTGCAACAGCTCGACCCGAGAGCCGGCAGCAGCCAGGTGTCGATAAGCCTGCATCTTTTGATCTTCGTCGGGGATATAGCTTTGCGGGATCATGGCGGTTACATTGAGGTCAATTTGTGTGTCCTCCACCTGTGGGATCTCCTGGCCGCGAATTTCTCGAATGGCTTCTTGCAGCATTTCCAGGTAAAGATCGAAGCCCACCGCATTGACTTGCCCGGATTGTTCCGTTCCCAGCAGGTTGCCAATGCCACGAATTTCCATATCCCGCATTGCCAACTGATAGCCGGATCCCAGTTGGGTAAATTCCTGAATGGCCTGTAGGCGTTTGCGGGCCTCCTCGGTGAGGATCCCGTCTTCTCGGTAAAACAGCCAAGCATGGGCTTGGATCCCAGCCCGGCCCACCCGCCCCCGCAGCTGGTATAGCTGAGCCAATCCAAACTCCTGAGCATTTTCAATCAAAATGGTGTTGACGCGGGGAATATCCAAACCGGATTCGATAATCGTCGTGCAGACCAGGATATCGATTTCCCCATTGTTAAAAGCCAGCATCGTTGCCTCTAGCTCCCCTTCCGGCATCTGCCCGTGGGCAATGGCAATGCGAGCACCGGGCACCCACTCCCGCAATTTGGCACTGGTTTCTTCGATGCCTTCAATGCGGTTGACGACATAGAAGACTTGACCGCCGCGATCCAACTCTTGGCGGATAGCCGTGCGGATGACTTCGGGGTTGTAGGGAGAAAGGTGAGTTTTGATAGGCCGGCGGGAAGGAGGCGGAGTTTGGATCAAGCTCATTTCCCGCAAACCCGACAAGGCCATATACAGAGTGCGGGGAATAGGGGTGGCGGTGAGGGTGAGTACATCCACCTGGGTTTTGAGAAGTTTGATTTTCTCTTTTTGGTTGACGCCAAAGCGCTGCTCTTCGTCAATAACCAAAAGGCCTAAATCCCGAAATTGCACATCCTTGCCCAAAAGCTGGTGGGTGCCCACCACAACATCCAGTTCGCCACTCTTGAGACGGGATAGGATTTCTTTTTTCTCCTCCGAGGTGCGGAAGCGGTTGAGCAAGCCCACTTGAATAGGATAGGGAGCAAAGCGCTCTTTGAGGGTGTGGTAGTGCTGCTGGGTAAGAATGGTGGTTGGCGCCAGGAGAGCTACTTGCTTGCCGGCGGTTACGGCTTTGAAAATGGCACGGATTGCCACCTCTGTTTTGCCAAAGCCCACGTCCCCACACAGCAGCCGATCCATAGGGCGTGGAGATTCCATATCCCGCTTGATCTCCTGGACAGCTCGGAGTTGATCCGGCGTCAGGGGATAGGGGAAAGAATCTTCCAGCTCCTGTTGCCAAGGAGAATCGGGCGGGAAGGCATAGCCCTCCTGTTCGGCGCGTTTGGCATAGAGCTGCAGCAGGTCAAAGGCCACTTTTCGCAGGCTCTTTTTCACCTTCTGTTTGGTCTTTTCCCAGGTGCTGCCGGACATCTTGTGCAGGGCAGGTGGTCCATCCCCGCTGGCGCGGTAGCGGGAAAGGGAGTTGACCTGGTCGGCAGCCACCCGCAACAGGCCATCGCTGTATTGAATAACCAGGTACTCGCGGGTTTCGCCCCCGATGGTGAGGGTTTCCAGGCGCAGAAACTGGCCGATGCCATGCGCCTTGTGGACAACAAAATCCCCCGGCTTGAGCAGGTTGGGATCCACCTGGCGGGAGCTGGCCTGGCGGCGCTTGCGCACATAAGTAGGGGTGGCCAGGCTGTGCTGGCCGAAAAACTCGCGGTCGGTGAGCACCACCCACCCCAAGGTGGGCAGGAGAACCCCCTCCAGCTCGGCCAGGCCGGAATACTTGAGGGCCACTGGGGTGTAGGACTGCAGCTGGCGCTCGATGGCCGGGAAGTCTTTGGGATTGGGCACGTACTGGGCGGGGCAGTCGTGTTCCTGCAGCAGAGCTACGGTTCGGGAGGGCTGGGCAGAGAGGATCCACACCTGCAACTGCTGCTTGCGGTACTCGCGCAGGGTTTTGGCCAGGGATCCAAACTGGTGGGGAGCAGTAGGCACAGGCCGGCTTTTTAGGTCAAGGGCAGCTTCGGCTTCGCCAGCAGGGGCAAAGGTGCGGGCCAACAGGCAGGGGAAGGGATCCCAGTCGGGAGCATGGAGATCGAAGGGGCGGTGAAAGGGCTGCAGAGCCGGCTCCGCAACCTGGGCCTGTTTCCACTGTTCTTGGGCGTGGTAGAGCCACTGCTGGCTGTGGGCCTGGCACTGCTCCGGCTCGTCGATCAGGATCAAAGCCTCGGGATCCAGATAGCTCAGCAGGTTGGCTGGCGGATCGTAGAGCAGGCCGAGAAAACGGCGCAAGCCCTCCGGAGGAGACGGCGACTGCTCCAACTGCTGCCGCAGACCCTGGGAAAGCTGATCGGCTTTTTCCTGCAGAGCCGGCCAGAGGATGGGCCCGTAGCCGGTGGGAGTTAGCCAGACATGGGGGATCCCGTCTTGAGAGCGCTGGCTCACCGGGTCAAACTCCCGCAGCCGCTCCAGCTCGTTGCCAAACCACTCTAGGCGCACCGGCCACTCGCAGGCCACCGGGAAAACGTCGAGAATGTCGCCCCTTTGGCTCCACTGCCCCTCGCTTTCCACCAGACTCACCCGCTGGTAGCCCAGACGGGTCAACTGCTGCCCCAGTTGCTGGGGAAACATCTCCAAGCCGGGTTCCAGCTGGAGACAAAAGGCCCGCAACACCTCTGGGGGAGGGAGGTGGGGTTGGAGGGCCCGCTCTGTCGCCACAATGGCCATGCCCTTCTTCCCCTGGAGGCAATCGGCCAGCACCTGAAACTGGCCCCACACCAGCTCCGGTTCCAGGTCAAAAGGTTCGTAGGGGGAAGCCTCTGAAGTAGGGTAGAGCTGCACACTCTCCCAGCCCATGCCCTCCAGTTGCGCCGTCCAGCGGCCTGCCTCCTCCAAGGTGGCAGTGACCACCAGCAGGGATCTTCCCTCCTGCTGGGCCAAAGCCGAGGCGATCAACCCCTTGGCAATCCGCCCTGCCCCCTGCAGATTTGCCCGTCGCTGCGATCTCAAGCAGGTGGCCAGCTCTTGAATCAAGCCGGACTGGCCTAGAAAGCGCACCAGCGGAATAAACGACATCTTCCACCCCACACTGCAAACTGCGATCCCAACAAGCAGGGATCCCAATTCTGGCAGGCTCCGGGGACAATCAGCAGCCGTCTGCCGGCTCTGTAAACCGGAAGTCCTCCCTTGCTGGGAATCGCTCCTCGATCTATTAGGGCAACAGTTTTGTTGTTTTTTGTTGTTTAAAGACGAAGAAAACCAGAACCCTATGTCAATGGCCTGCCAGGCTTTGGCCGCTAGGTTCGCAGTGCGCTCTTTGTCTTGTAGTCTAAATTACAAAAAAGGGTTCACACTTCCAGAATCCTAAAATTAACCTTTAGAGTCGGACGGCTTGTCGATTGTCTTAGCCAAGATTCGATGTTAGAAGGAACCACAAAGCGCGGCTTTCCCGGCCTCATCTGATGTCTGCCAGTCAGCAAGATGTTTTTCATGCAAGAGATGTAGCTGTATCAATTGCAGCAGATGTTGTCGGAAAAAGCTGTATGGGTCAATTCATCTAAACTTGGTACAAATCATGTTTCTGGATACCGTTGCCCTTTCTCGTCTACAGTTTGCCCTCACGGCCATTTTTCACATGTTGTGGCCGGTTTTAACAACGGGGATGGCCATTTATCTCGTTGTGATTGAGGGACTTTGGCTAAAAACCCGCAACTTAGATTACTACCGCCACGCCCGTTTCTGGTCAAAACTCTATGTGTTGAACTTCGGTATTGGCGTGGCCTCAGGCTTGCCAATGGCCTTTCAATTTGGCATGAACTGGGCACCTTTTTCCGAAGCAGTGGGGGACTTCTTTGGAACCATCCTGGGCTTTGAGGGCACGATGGCCTTTATGCTGGAGGCCAGCTTTCTGGGGATCATGCTGTTCGGCTGGGAGCGCGTCCCGCCGGTGATTCACTGGATCTCGACGATCCTGGTGGCCTTTGGCGCCAACTTATCCACCTTTTGGATCCTGACGGCCAACTCTTGGCTGCAGACGCCGGCAGGTGGTGTATTTGTGGATGGGAAGTTTGTGGTGCGGGACTACCTGCAGGCCATTGTCAATCCCTTCATGGTCAACAGCTTTCTGCACATGTTTTTTGCCACCTTGGAAACCTCTTTGTTTGTTATCGGTGGCATCAGTGCCTGGTACATTCTCAAGCGGCGGCACAGCGAGTTCTTCTCCCGCTCCCTCAAAGTGGTCTTGGCGATGGCCCTGGTGGTTGCCCCCCTGCAGGTGTATATCGGCCATTTGAGCGCAGAGCAAGTGTATCGCTATCAGCCGGCCAAGCTGGCGGCCATGGAGGCCCAGTGGGAGACGATCCCTGCCGGCGAGCGGGCAGACTGGAGCCTGTTGGCTGTGCCCAACGACCGCAAAGAGCGCAACGAGTGGGAGGTGAAGATCCCCGGCGCGCTGGGCTATCTGCTGGAGTTTAAGCCCCGCTTGGATCGACCCATTCAAGGGCTCAAAAGCTGGGATCCCCAAAATCGTCCCCACATGGTTGGCCTCATCTACTACTCCTTTAGGACAATGGTGGCCATTGGCCTCCTCCTAGCCGGGCTTGTCGGAGTTACCCTTGTGCAATGGCTGAGGGGCAAGCTCTCAGTGGAGGCCCTTTCTCAGCAAAAGTGGCTGATGAGAGCTTGGATCTTCGCAGCACCCCTGGGATACATCGCCGTTGAAACCGGTTGGATCGTCCGCTGTGTGGGTCGGCAGCCCTGGATTGTGTATGGACAACTGCGCACGGTGGAATCGGTTTCGCCCCTGCCGGCAGGAGAAGTGCTGTTTTCTCTGGTTGGCCTGACCGCGTTGTACACTGTGTTCTTCGTTGCCGCTCTCTACTTTGGCAGCCGCATCATCCGCGAAGGGCCAAACCTGGAGTTGCCCGCCCCTGTCCCGGCAACGCAGCCGGTGATCGTGGTCGAGCCTGCCCGCCACGAGCCAGATCGCCGTCCTGCAGAAGCTCGGTAGCAGCAGTTTGGTAGCCATCTAACTGGTGACTCCAAGTAGCAACAGGGCAACGTAGCAGGCCCATTCCCCACAGCAGTGAAACCCTTCGCTACGTCAACTCCCAACTTCCCTTCCCTAGAGGGAGAGGGACTGGGGATCGCCATCGGGAACTGTCTCGCACTGGTCAGAAATACTCAAAGCAGAGGGAACAGCGATGGAATCTTTTGAGCCTTTACAGCGGTTTCTGCCCCAGGTTTGGTTTTTTATCCTGGGCCTATTCCTATTTCTCTACGTTCTGCTGGACGGGTTTGATCTGGGAGTTGGTATCCTCTCCCTGACGGCCTCCAGCGAGACCCGGCGCAGCATCCTCATGACCAGCTTGGGCAATGTTTGGGATGCCAACGAGACGTGGCTGGTGTTGATGGGGGGATCCCTATTTGGATCTTTTCCTCTCGCCTACGCCACCATTCTCAATGCCCTCTACATACCCTTGGTGATCATGGTGGTGGGCCTGATCTTGCGGGCCGTTTCCTTCGAGTTTCGGGAAAACGCCGACAACAAGTTGGTGTGGAACATCGCCTTTGGAGTGGGCAGCTTTTTGGCAGCCTTGGGCCAGGGATTTGCCTTGGGCAGCGTCTTCGAAGGGATCCGCGTGGACGAAGCCGGCCACTTTGCCGGCAGCCCCTGGGATTGGCTGACCTGGCGCACGCTGTTGGTGGCTCTTACTTTGATCCAGGGCTATGTGTTAATCGGCTCAGCCTACCTAATCGTTAAGACCACCGGCGAGCTTCAGGAAACCTACTACAAGACGGCAACCATCGCCACCTGGACAACTTTACTGGGGGCAGTGTTTATCACCATCAGCACTCCTATCATGTCCGAGCAGGCGCGTGCTCAGCTTTTCTCGCCCCCTCTTTTCTACATCTTTGCTGCCATCCCAGTTCTGGGACTTTTGTTGGTGGCGTTGTTGCTGCGCAGCCTGCGCCGGCGGGAAGAAAATAGCGTTTTGGTTTACACTTTTTTGATCTTTGCGCTTTCTTTTATCGGCTTGGGGTTCATGGTCTTCCCCAACATCATCCCCCCCAGCGTCACCATCTACGAAGCGGCGGCCTCCCCCAGCTCCCTGGTGTTTATGCTCACCTTTATTGGCTTTCTGATCCCGGTTATCTTGTCCTACAACATCTACAACTACGTGGTGTTCCGGGGCAAGATCGTGGTGCAGGAAGTGGCGGCGGAAGAGGCCAAAGTTCCAGAGGCAGTTTAAGCTGGCCTGAGGATGCAGCAATAACCCCGCCCGGTGATGGGCGGGGCAATTTTTTAGGTGCAATCGAACGTCTACAGAGAAAGGCTGATACATTTACGCTGAACACTGCTGAGCATTACTGCTCAACGGTGAAGCGATAGCATTCTGTCCGTTTCCGAACAGAAAGGCGGTATCCCGCAAAGCTCTGAGCATAACACCCAGAGCGCCTTGCCAATCTCGTGGTAGCCTATGGTTGCATTTTGGGCATCTAAACACCTTTGCGCCACCCAACTTGGTGTGGATGTGCCCACACTTGGTACAGGTTTTACTGGTGTACGCCTCCGATACTTCCACGACAACCACGTTTTTCTTTTTGGCTTGAAATTTCAGGAACTGCTTGAACCGATAGTGCGCCCAGGTGAGTATCGCCCTTGCTGTCTTGCTACCAAACTTCCTCCCCGCCTTGGCAACCATCTTGGCTGACTCGAAAGTGG
>NZ_JANSIK010000006.1:0-1056 GCF_047462035.1 Synechococcus sp. R5-15
GGATCCCTACTTAGCAACTTGGATGTCAGCGCAGGGATTTTAAGAACTAGAAAGTAAACACAGCTCGCAAGACACCCACGCCGATGGTTGGATCGGTATCCCCAGACTTGCTAGGCCCACCATTGGGATTGCTCACAAAGTAGGCTGCCGGGGTAAGGGTGAGGTACTCGTTCACCGGGAAGCTGTAGTAAACATCCACGATGAAAGGACGGCTGTCAAAAACTCCCTCCTCGGTGCTGACAATCGGTTGGCCAAACACCACACCGCCCTGAGCACCCTCAATGAAGAGATCCGGGAAAGCAAAGCCAAACAGGAACCCGTTGAAATCTTCATCACCCGGATCAATGGTGCCAGCCGGTACCACGTTGGGCAAGTTGTAATCCACATTGCCAGCAGTAAACCAGCCGGATACGGTAATTCGAGGGCTAAGCTCCCAGTTGGCTGCCACCGAGAAAGCATTGACACGGGCAGAAACATCTACCGTCGTCGTCCGCAGAGGGCCACGGAAAAGGGCTGTACCGTTGGCCAAGAACTCAGGGCCATCGTTTGCCTTCTGCAGATAGGTACTGGCAAACTGCAGGTAGATCTCCAGGTTTTCGTTCGGCAGGAAGCCCAGCTCCACCGCGTGGGCGCTATCGCTACCGGTTATACCGCTGTCGCCGAAGCCCTTGCCCAAGGCTTGAGCGTTCCTGGTGCTGTAGCTGTAGGCCAAGCGTAGTTGATCCGAGAGTCGGTAGCGGAAGCCAAACAGAGCTCCACCTGGCACGTCCGCCGTGGAGTTGGGAGCGTCGGCGAAGTCGGAGAGAGCTTCGAAGGGTGTGCTGTAGTTGAATACATCGAACACACCTGAGCCAACGATACCTGTGTAGATGGTAGCTGCTCGGTTGAAAGCTGGGAATTGGTAGATCAGCTTGGCCAGGGTGAAAGTGCCGCCGCCACGGCCGCCAAACTCAAGGCCGGGATCCCCATCAAAGAACTCAGTCACAGCATCGCGAGCTTGGAGACGAATGCGCAGGCGATCGCGACCCACAAAAGAAGCATCGAAGTTCAAGCGTA
>NZ_JANSIK010000007.1:0-9507 GCF_047462035.1 Synechococcus sp. R5-15
GGGGTGGGCGGGGGCTGGACGATGGCCAGGGCCTCTTCGGCTTTTAGCTCCCCCCGAACCAGCTTGGAGAGGGTGTCTTGGCCGCCAGGGGTGTAGGTGATCTCGCGGGCGGCGCTGTTGAACACATTGCGGATGGGATCCCCTTTGCTGTCCACCAGTTCCAGCACCATCACATTGCGACCGGGCCTGAAGCCCTTCAGATAAAAAGACTCCCAGCGATCCAGCAGGCCAGATTGGCCGTTGAGGGTGTAGCGGATCCGCCAGTCCCGTGGCAAGTCACTCAACAGGCTCTCCCGCACCGGGGCATTGGCCAGCCAGAAATCCACCAAGATTGGCTCGGCCCCGTAGCTGCCTGTGGGGCGGTTGTAGGTGAGCAGGGGCAGTTGCGGCTGTGGTACGTACTCAGGGGTGGGAGCTAACACGTGAAAGCTGACCTGGGCATAGGCTTCAGAGTTTTTGAAGCTCTCGTGCCAGGGTTTGCCGGCAAACACCCGCAGAGTATGGGATCCCGGCTCCAAATCCTTGAAAACGAGGGGAGCATCGGCATCGTAATGGGCGATGTAGGGCCGGTTGTCCAGCACCACGTGCAGATGAGGGCCAAGACCCAATTGCGGATCTTGGAAAAGCGGATACCCTTGCACCGCGAAGCGAACGGTTACCTGCCGCTCTGGCAACACCTCACCTGGCTTGGGGCTGAGGATCTGAACTTGCGGGCGACAATACTGCAAATGGGCATCCAGCTTGGCAATCTCCGGGGGAACCGGCACGCGCTCTAGCTGGGGAAGCTGTTCCTGCGGGGGTTTAGGCGGGGATCCCCCACAAGAGGCCAAAACGAGGGCGGCCAACAGACAGATCCACCATCTCAACAACCCCCACCTTCTCAACCTGGCATTTCCCGCGTGTTCTTGCATGAGCCCTACATCCCAATGCTCTTTGTATCCTGCCGAGCCGCAGACAAGCCATCCCCACATTACCAGCATGTGTCCTTTGGGGAAGATCCCTTCCCCCGCCCTAGAATGGGATCAACTGGCCTGGCTCAAGCCGGGTCGGAGACACTTTTGAGGTCGTGTATGGCTCTGTTGGCGATAACAGCTCTTGCGGGCATGGATCTGGCCCAGTGGCAAGCTCTGCTCAACAACGTGGCGTTTGCCATTTCTCTGGGGGCCATGCTGTTCTACTGGGGTGGGGCAGCTTTTCCCCAGGTGCAGCTTTTGGCCGAATTGGGCCTAGCGGGGATGATCGGGGCAAACTTGACGATGGCCGCCCTGTTGACGGCCCGCTGGATCGATGCAGGCTACTTCCCCTTGAGTAATCTGTACGAGTCTTTGTTTTTCCTGGCCTGGGGGATCACCGCTTTGCATTTGGTGGCCCTCTACTGGAGCCGCAGCCGCTGGGTGGGGGTCATGACTGCCCCAGTTGTGACCGGGATCGTGGCCTTTGCTGCCTTGGTGCTGCCGGAAGATATGCAGGTAGCCCAGCCCCTCGTGCCGGCTTTGCAATCCAACTGGCTGATGATGCACGTGACTGTGATGTTGCTGGCCTACGCGGCGCTGCTGGTGGGATCCCTTCTCTCCATCAGCTTTCTCATCGTCACTCGCGGTCAGGAAGTGCATCTCAAGGGCAACTCCCTCGGCCTGCAATTTCGCCCTCCCCAACCCCAGACCCATCCCGAATGGGCGGAAGCCACCCTGCCTTCCCCGGCTTCAGAACTGGCCTACGCCGGCCTCCGCTCCCCCCGTCCTGCCCCCTCGTCGGCTGAGCTCCCTCCCCAACCGGCCCCAGAAGGGATCCCCTGGCAACGGCTGAGCCTGGCAGAAATCTTGGACAACACCAGCTACCGGCTGATCGGGCTGGGGTTCCCCCTGCTCACCATCGGCATTATTGCCGGCGCCGTTTGGGCCAACGAAGCCTGGGGTACCTACTGGAGCTGGGATCCGAAAGAAACCTGGGCTTTAATTACCTGGTTGGTCTTCGCTGCCTATTTGCATGCCCGCATCACCAAAGGCTGGCAAGGCAGACGCCCCGCCCTCTTGGCCAGCTTGGGTTTTGGAGTGGTTTGGGTATGTTACCTGGGGGTCAACTTTCTGGGCAAAGGCTTACACAGTTATGGCTGGTTTTTCTGAGGGAATTTTTCTCAAAAACCGGCCCGAGTTTATGGGTATTCTGGTGCTGGCAAGCCGTAGTGGATCCCTTCGAGGAGAAAAACGATGCGACTGTTCAACTACCTGATCTTGTTTTCAGCCCTCCTGGCCATTGCCCTCTTTGCCATGCAAAACGCCACCCCGGTCACGGTTACTTTTGCCCCCGGCGTCAGCGTTGAAAGCCCTCTGGTGATGGAACTTCTGGCATCTGCCGGGATTGGGGCCGCCCTCGCCTGGCTGTATAGCCTCTGGATGCGCGTACAGTTCAGCATCGAAGCCCGGGAAAAAAATCGGCAACTGCAGGAGAAGGAGGTCACCATCACCGAACTCAAGGAAATGGTGGTGGAGCTGGAAGCCAAAGTGAAGCAACTGCCTCCCAGCAAGCGTGCCGAACCCCAAGAGGACATCCAGGATGTGAAAGAAGTGGCCACCGAGGGATCCCCTGCCTAAAATTCCCAGGTTGACCCACAGGCCGTTGAGGTAGAATTGAACTTCTACTTGCCCCTCTCCCTAGCTCATACTTCCTATGCAGGTTATCCAAGAAAAACGCCCTGGCAGCCGGGTCGGTCTCAAAATCGTGGTAGAAGCCGACCGGGTGAAGCGCTCCTACGAAAAAACCTTGCGTCAACTGGAGCAGAATATCCAAATTCCGGGATTCCGCAAGGGCAAGGCCCCCCGCAATCTTGTTGTGCGGCAGGTGGGCCGCGAGCGCATCATGGCCAGTGCTGTGGATGACCTGATCAGCGAGGCCATTCAACAGGCTTTCAAGGAAGCTCAGCTCACCCCCATCAGTCGGTTCGAGCTGGATGATGAGGTGGGTCAGCTCTTGGCTCAGTTCAACCCCGAAGCAGACTTCAGCTTCTCAGGATATGTTGAGGTGTACCCCGAAGCCCGCGTTGGCCAATACAAAGGGCTGACCGTTACGGCAACCCGTGTTGACGTCAAGCCTGAGCAAATTGACCAGCTCATCGACCGATGGCGGGATCAGCGGGCCACCCTCTTGCCGGTAGAAGATCGGCCTGCTCAGTTGGGGGATGTGGTGGTGATCGATTTTGAGGCCCGCGATGCAGAAGGCAATCCCCTCGACGAGATGACCACCCAGGACTTCCAGCTGGAACTCAAGGAAGACAACTTCATCCCCGGTTTTGTGGCGGGCATCGTGGGCATGCAGCTCGACGAAACCAAGGAGATCGCAGCCACCTTCCCCGACGACTACTTCAGAAAAGAGTTGGCCGGGAAAACGGTTACCTTCACTGTCTGCCTGAGGGAGATCAAGGCCAAAGAGCTGCCCGAATTGGATGATGCCTTTGTGCAAGAGATCAGCAGCTTTCAAACGGTGGCCGAACTGCGGGAGCACTTGCAAAAGCGCCTCGAACAGGATGCCCTGATACAATCCGAGGAGAACCTGGAAACCGCCATCCTCAACGCCATCTTGGAGACTACTGAGGTGGATTTGCCGGAAACCCTCATCGAACAAGAAACGACACAACTGCTGGCCCAGAGTCTCCAGGCCCTGCGGCAGGAAGGCATCAAGCCGGGGGAGCTCCGTAAGTTCTTGTCCGAGTTGCCTCCCGAAACCCTTAACCAGTTGAAAGAGCGCCACCGACCCGAAGCCATCGACCGGCTGCGGCGCACCTTGGCCCTGAACGCCATCGTTCGGCAAGAGCAAATTGCCGTAGGTTCCACGGAGTTGGACGTGGAGGTGGAAGAGGTGATGGCGGCCTATGCCCAGCAAGGCCAAAAGCTGGATCGGGAACGAGTACGCCAAGCCGTCTATGAAGGCTTGCTGACCGACAAGGTGATGGCTTGGCTGAAGTCTCAGACCACGGTCAACTGGGTCGATAGCGAGGGGAATCCAACCCAGGCGCCCACTTCTTTGGCAGGCTCGGAGGAGAAGGTTGAAGTGCCAGAGGCCGAGTTTGAGGCCGATGAGCCAGAAGCAGAGGTATCTGGGATCCCTGAGGCAATTGAATCCTCATCAGAGACGGCTACGGGGGCGGAAACGGATGGAGAAGCTGCAGCTGCGGAAGCCGAGCCAGCTACAGAAAAGGCTGTAGAAGCATCCCCTGCTGAAACCGTCTCAGCCTCTGCGGCAGAGGCAACGCTCCCAGTTGAGGAGAAAGCGGCAGAGACCGCTACAGAGATCCCGGCAGCAGAAAAGCCCAAGCCGAGCAAAAAGGACAAAAAAGGCAAGTGAATGCGCTGGGGATTTTCTGGCTGAGGGCATTTCCTTCAAAAGCAAGGGGGCGCAGCCCCTAGTGTTCCAAGTCGCAAAAAATAGATATCTACCACTGCTGGCAGTGGCAAAGGGGAGCGTTTAGGGTTTATCCTATTCGCAACATCTGCAAGAGGGCAGGCTGCCATGAAGGGATTTGCGCGCGTACTTGGGGCTTGGGGGATCCTCACCCTGATCGCCGGGATCTCGCCCGGCAGCGCTGTGGGCCAATCGGCCTTGCCTCCTGTGCCCATCATGCCCTCGGATCCCCAAGGTTCGTTTCCCGATCCAGGGATCCCGGCAGCCCCTTCGCCTCCCCGTGAGCCGGTCGGGCTGGATCTCCGCCATCTGGTGGGATTGTTCATCAACGAGTCCTTGGGTGCAGGCAACCAAGCTGCTGCGGTTAGTTACAACGACCTCTACACCCGCCTGTTGGCCCGAAGCTACGGGGATCCCCGCCCCTCTATTGAGGTGGAGTACGAGTTCATTCAAGAGATCCTGCGGGAGTATGGGGATCCCGCCGATCGCTTCTGGGATCCGCAAGCTTTTAAGGACTTGCTCAACCGTCCCCGTCCTCCCGTACAAGCCCGCGGGATTGGCCCGCGCCAGGTTTATTTGGCAGTGCCGGATCTCACCCCGGCCACGGCTCAGCAGATCCGCCAAACCCTCTACACCCAAGACTACAGCCAGGGCATTGTCCTCGACCTGCGCGGCTCGGTGGGCTACGACCCCCAAGTGGTGGCCGATGTGGCGCGCCTGTTTTTGCCCCGCTCCGTCCAGCCGCTGCTGATTACCGAAGACCGATTTGGGCAGCCCACCCTCTGGAACAGCGAAAATCTGCCCATTGCCGCCGGGATCCCGTTGGCCGTTCTGGTGGATGGCAACACCCGCCAGGGGGCCACCCTCCTGGCTGCCCAGTTGGGAACCAGCGGCAGCACCCTCATTTTGGGGCAGCCCACCCAGGGCAGCGAACGACAAACCCGCTTCTTTGCCCTTCCCTCCGGCGCGGCGGTGGAACTGGCCGTGGCCACCTGGAAAACAGGGGATGGTCGCTCTTTGGAGCGGGGTCTGGTGCCCTTGCAGACCGTGGAAGGAGATGACAATGCTTGGCTGAATGCCGGCCTGCAAGCGCTGGCCTTGCCCCCCCGGCGACCTGCCCTGCCCCCACGGCCTACAGTGCTGGTGCAAGAGGGCCGAGTCGGTCGCTTTGAGCTGGGCATGGATACCCGCAACGTGGATACCCACCTGCTGGGCAATGTCGATCAGATCCCAGCGGCCTCTGGAGCCAATGTGTTTCAGCCCAACAGCGACCTGAAGATCTTTTACCTACAAGACTACATCCTCTTCACCTACCGTCATCCGGGCATTGTGGATAGCTTTTTCGCCAACCGCATCTACACAACCCACCCGGAAGCCATGACCGGTGAAGGGATCCGCATTGGTTCCACCTACTCAGAAGTGATCGCCGTTTACGGCGGGCCCGGCGAGAACGGCTACAACGAGGTGGTACCCTATCCCAAGGGGAGCCGAGAGTATCTGCGCGACGACCGCTACTACGTCAACTACGATGCCCTGGGCCTGGCCTTTGCCTTTGAGGTGGGATCCAACCAGGTCACGGCCATTGGCCTGTTCAAGCCGGGGAGCTGAAGGCGAGGGCAACTGGGGAATCTCTGTTGGCTTGCCAGAGGGTTCGGGGATCCCGCCCATCTCCACGTTGTCCCCTGCCGGAGAAAAGTTAATCGATTGTTAACGTTTTTGTCCTGATCCCTCAACAGTGCCCGGAGCGATGCGGTAGATTAGTGCAGCAGCCCCCGCAAAGGGGATTTTTTGTGCCATCTACGGACTGTAGGAGAAGCTCTTGGCAAACGTCGTGGTTGTCGGTGCCCAGTGGGGCGATGAAGGAAAAGGGAAGATCACCGACCTCCTCAGTGAAAAGGCCCATGTGGTCGTCCGCTATCAAGGTGGGGTGAATGCAGGGCATACCCTGGTGGTGGGGGGCCAAACCTTCAAGCTACACTTGATCCCCTCTGGCATTCTCTACCCCGACAAACGCTGCATCATCGCCAGCGGCACGGTGATCGATCCCGAGGTTCTGCTGGCCGAGATCGACCAACTGCATCAATTGGGCATTTCCACCGACAACCTGTTCATTGCCGAAACGGCCCACGTCACCCTGCCCTACCACCGGGTCATTGACATCGCAGAAGAGGAGCGGCGTGGCATTTACCGGCTGGGCACCACCGGCCGGGGCATTGGCCCCACCTATGCCGACAAGGCCGAGCGCATGGGCATTCGCGTCGTGGACTTGATGTACCCTGACCAGCTGCGGGAGCGCCTCAGTTGGGCCATTCCCTACAAAAATGTCTTGCTGGAAAAGATCTATAACTTGCCGCCCTTGGATCCCGAGCCAATTATCGAGCAATACCTGGCCTATGCCGAGCGGCTGCGCCCCTATGTTACCGACGCTGCTCTGCTTCTCACCCAAGCAATCGAAGATCGGGAGAACATCCTGTTTGAAGGGGCTCAGGGCACCCTGTTGGATCTCGACTACGGCACCTACCCCTACGTCACCTCCTCCCATCCCATTGCCGGTGGCGCTTGTATTGGCGCTGGGATCGGCCCCACCAGTATTGACCGGGTGATCGGGGTGGCCAAAGCCTATACCACCCGCGTTGGCGAAGGCCCTTTCCCCACCGAGCTCAAAGATGAGATCGGGGCGTACCTGGGGGCAACCGGTGCTGAATTCGGCACCACCACAGGGCGACAACGGCGCTGCGGCTGGTTTGACGGGGTAATTGGGCGCTACGCGGTGCGAATCAATGGCCTAGACTGCCTGGCCATCACCAAACTGGATGTGCTGGATGGCTTGGATGAGATCAAGGTGTGCGTGGCCTACGAGTACCAGGGGCGGGAAATTCGTCACTTTCCCAGCGATGCCCGGGTTTTCGCCCAGTGCAAACCCATCTACGAAACCCTGCCGGGCTGGAAATGTTCCACCAAAGATTGCCGCTCCATCCAAGACTTGCCCCCCGAAGCCCATGATTACCTGAAGTTTTTGGCACAGTTGATGCAGGTGCCGATTGCCATTGTTTCTCTGGGGGCCAGCCGCGACCAGACGATTATCGTCGAGGATCCCATCCACGGCCCCAAACGTGCCCTTCTCTACCCCAATGGTGGCAAGCGCGTCCACGCCCTCATGCCCGACTGAGTGGGCTCAAGAACAATTGGGAACAAGGGCAATCATAGGGCAATCATTAACAATGTAGTGATCAAATGCTCAGTAATGATCAATGTGAGTTAAGTTATGGTCATTTCAGGTTAGGGTGAAACGCCTAAGCTACGGAGAAAAGCCTTCCGGCCCTGTGCGTTCAACGTCTTAGGTGTGGATGCAGTGTCCTAGTTTATAGTCATTTAAGAGGGAATAAAACTGTTCCGTTGTCTTGCTTCCCAGCTCCTCACTGCCGAGCGAATAGGAAGCGTCTTAATCTAACTTGAAATGACTCTAATGGTTTGAGAAAAACAATATTGCCGCAGTTGGGCCAGTTCTACCTCACTGAGATCTTGCCACTGGCCAGGAGCAAGCCCCGCCAGAGAGAGGGGCCCCAGTCCAACCCGAACCAACCGCAAAGTTGGGATCCCAACAGCAGCAGTCATGCGGCGCACCTGACGATTGCGACCCTCCCGCAGCGTCAGTTCCAGCCAGGTGGTGGGGATGGAGCGGCGAAAGCGGATGGGGGGATCCCGTGGCGGCAGGGTGGGTTCCTCAGCCAAGACCTTAACCTGGGCCGGGCGCGTTTTTCGCCCTTGGATGATCAGCCCCTGTTGCAGCTGTTGCAGGGCTTGGGGGGTGGGGATCCCTTCCACCTGAACCCAGTAGATGCGCTCATGGCCGAACTTGGGATCGATCAAGCGGGCATTGAGGCGACCATCATCGGTCAGCAGGAGCAGCCCTTCGCTGTCGCGATCCAGTCGCCCCACCGGATAAACCCTGGGCACCGGGATAAAAGACTGGAGGGTGGGCCGTCCCTCTCGGTCGGTGAATTGGGTGAGCACGCCATAAGGCTTGTAGAACTTGAGATAGCGCATGACACACAAAACAACAAAACTGTGAACCCAACCTTTCCAATCTTTAAGATTTGGCAGAAAGATTTGGCAGAGCGGCTTCAACGGTAAGATCAAGCCTTAAGGAGCAATATCCCTCCATCGCCAGCAGCGTTTGACGGAGCTCAACCCATGACCATAGACAACAACTTACTCTGGGTTTTGGTTGGAACAGCGGGGCTCTCTCTCCTCAGCCTGGTGTACGTGCTGGTGGATGAGGGCAACAAACGTCGCCGCTACGAACAGCAAAAGGAAAAAGAAGCTGCTCAGCCACCTGCGGTTGTTCCTGCAGAAGAAGCCGGGATCCCAGCTGCACCTCCTCCTTCTGCTCCTGAACCTGTTGCTGCTCAGCCCGCTTCAGCGCCACACACTGCTGACGGGTTCCCAGAAGCGTCGCGTAGCGATGACGAGGAGCCAGAAACCTCCCCGGAAGCGGTTCGCGCCAGCAGGACAGAGTCCTTGCCCAGCCCTGAGGACTCTGCTCTCCCCAAGGAGCCGGATACAGGGCCTAACCCCGCAGAGGAAATGCCGAAAGATACCCCATAACAGTTTTTTTCGGTTCTGGGGAAGTTCTGGGGATAGATGGGATCCCCATCCCGCAAGAGGGGAGCTTCATGCCCTCATCAGGGTTTGCTCTCCGTAGCGCAGCATCATCTCCAAAGCCGCGAGACGGTTGCCCCAAACTTGAACTCGATAGGGGTTGCGCAGAGATTCCAGCCGCATCCAAGTGGCAAGATTGGTTTTCAAGTTGCCCAGTTGCTGACGGGCTTGTTCCAGGGCTTCCGGGGTGGGATCCGCTGCCAAGGCCGCCAGGGATCCCTGCACCCGCTCTATTTGCTCCATCCATTGGCTGTGCTCCCACAACCCCAACCGTTTCTGCTCGAGCAAAAACATCCACTCCTGCCGCAGCGCCTGGAAGCGATCCCGAACAGCCCCAAAGGGATCCCGATAGGGAATGCGAGTCGAGGCAATGGCGGAGGACGTAAACTACCCGGCTCCGACCGCTAAGCGGTACGGAGCGGGCTTTCAGTAGCCCTGAGCCTGTTCTGC